>DGQS01000191.1 GCA_002389785.1 Bacteroidetes bacterium UBA4408 | reverse complement strand
ATTGTATTTCATTTATATGCTACCCGTATAGCTAAGAATTCGACATTCACTTTTTCAGGTCCATTTTTAGCTATTTACTTTCATGCTTTTATTGCCTCTATGTTAGGAATATTGCTCTTGTATCTTCCTCAATTGCCGGTAATTTTTATGAATATTTTAGATACGGCAAACAGCACTAAATCGCTATTCGACTATTTTACTCAAGTACTCGATGCGCTGCATTTTATGCTTGCCTACTCTGAATTAAAGGTGCTTAGCAGTATTTTAATACTCCTTTTTATCATTGGCTTATGGGGACTGGTTAAAAAAGGCAATACCCTTATGCTAGTTATTGGTATGGCAATTTGGTTATTTATTATTACAGCTTTTGTTCCTTCAGGACCGGGCTTTTTTCCTCGTTACTTAATTTGTGAAATTCCTTTATTGTTGTTTTTGTTTTCATTGGTAATTGCTGAATGTTGGCAATCTTCTAAAGCTTTCTTAAAAGTAGTAGCTGCAAGTTTGTTTGTAGGATTTTGCGCAATTAACATAAGTGGCTATACTTTGAGTTATCAAACTGTACAAGACTATAAAGGCGCAGTAAATTATGTTCAAAATAAACCAAGTACACTTCCTAAACTTGTCGCTGCAAACTCCTTAGGAAAAACAGAAATTAAATTTTACGACCCTAGCATTATCGCTCTTAATCAGGTTTCTGAACTCGATTCATTGATGAAGCTTCCGATTGATTTGTATGTGATTACTACCTATGAAAGTTTTGCCGGTAAAAGTTTGTTTATAAACGATAAACCCACGCAACAACGAATTGAATCAGAATTTTCTAGAGAAAAAGTTTTTGTCGGCGAGTTCCCTGTAACTGTGTGGCATTACGAAAAGCATAAGGGTTAGCTAAAATTCGATGAACAATAAACAAACTATTCTTCAAACATTTATCTTTGCTCAATAAATAAAAACTATGCTCGATTTAAATAATAAATCAATTTTGGTTACCGGTGGTACCGGCTCATTTGGAAAAACTTTTGTAAAAACTATACTTGAAAAATATCCCAAGGTAAAACGACTCATCATTTACTCACGCGATGAGTTGAAACAATTTGAAATGGCTCAGGCCTTCTCCAAAGAAAAATACGATTGTGTGCGCTATTTCATTGGCGATGTGCGCGATAAAGAGCGCCTTATGCGTGCTTTTGAAGGAGTAGATATTGTTATTCATGCAGCAGCTTTAAAACAAGTACCTGCCGCCGAATACAATCCTATGGAATGTATAAAAACCAACATCTTAGGCGCCGAAAATATTATTAATGCTGCCATTGACTGTGGGGTTAAAAAAGTTGTCGCACTTAGCACCGACAAAGCAGCGGCGCCTATTAATTTATACGGCGCAACGAAATTGTGCTCCGATAAACTGTTTGTGGCAGCGAATAATATGAAAGGATTTCACGATATTAATTTTTCGGTTGTGCGCTATGGAAACGTTATTGGTAGCCGTGGTTCGGTAGTACCTTTCTTTCTTGAAAAACGCAAAAGTAAAGTACTTCCCATTACACATAACGACATGACGCGATTTAACATCACACTCGAAGAAGGGGTTGATATGGTGTTATACGCTTTGGAACATGCTTGGGGTGGCGAAATTTTTGTACCTAAAATTCCTTCGTTTAAAATAACCGATTTAGCTACGGCCGTTGGTCCCGACTGTGAGCAAAAATTAGTAGGAATTCGTCCGGGCGAAAAAATTCATGAAGAAATGATTACTGAAACCGATTCACTCGTTACACTTGAGTTTTCGAAGTATTATGTGATTACACCTTCTACTCCGCAATGGGATGTTGAAGAAATGATTCAAAAACTAAAAGGCAAAAGAGTTGAAATGGGATTTAAGTATAATTCAGGAACCAACACCGAATGGCTAAATGTGGAGCAACTTCGCCAATCGATTCGTGAAAATGTTGATCCTAACTTTACTGTATAATTCATGCAACCAATACCCAGGATTGGAATTATCTCGCAAGCCCGAATGAGCAGCACCCGTTTGCCGGGAAAAATTCTTAAATCTGTGGGAAATAATAGTTTGTTGCAAATTCATTTAAATCGATTGCAACAAAGCGGCTTTCCAATTTACCTTGCAACTACCACCAATGTAAGCGATGATCGAATTGCAGAATTTTGCATACAGCAACAACAAGCATTTTCAAGAGGTGACGAGCAAAATGTGCTAAGTCGTTTTTATGAATGTGCCTTGCAGTTTAAGTTAGAAGTAATCGTTAGAGTGACTTCCGATTGCCCTTTAATTGATGGGGTTTTGATTAAAGATGCGATCGAAAAATACCTCGCTTACAATTCTACTTCGCTCTATTATTCAAATTGCATCGAACGAACATTTCCTCGTGGTTTTGATTTTGAAATTTTCAGTTTCGACATGTTAAAAGAAGCTTATGAAAAAGCTGCCAGCGATACTCAAAAAGAACATGTAACTCCCTATTTTTATCAAAATCATGAAAATAAATTTACCTTAAAGCATTACAAGGCTGCGGTTGATAACAGCCATTTTCGCATTACAGTTGATACTCCCGAAGATTTTGAACTCATTAAAATACTAATTGAACAATACCACGCTGCTACAAAAACAGCTTCTGAAATTTGTGAACTACTGCATCAACATCCCGAACTGGTTGCAATTAATCAACACATCGAGCAAAAAAAAGTATAATGCAAAAATTGTTTTTCAGAGCAGATGGGAATAGTTCAATTGGTCTTGGACATTTGCTGCGTTTGCTGGCTGTGGCCGATGCGCTGAAAAATAATTTTGAAATCACATTTGGGGTTCAAAATTTAACTCCATATGTAAACGACTTGTTTCAACCCTATTGCAATCAAGTAGTATCACTTCCGGAAGAAACAAACTTTCAAAAAGAGGCGCAGTACCTGTGTAGCAATTATATAAGCAAAGATTGCATGGTAGTTTTGGATGGATATAACTTTACTACCTCTTACCAAAGCACCTTAAAAAAGGCTTGTAAAAAACTGGTGTATATCGACGATTTAAACAGCTTTCACCAGGTTGCCGATGTGGTAATTAATCATGCTCCATTGGCAAATCAGTTGCAGTACGATGCAGAACCTTATACACAACTTTGCTTGGGCTCATCTTACGCCTTGTTACGTCATGAATTTATTCAGTATAGTTCAACTCGAACTATAAATTCCATATCAAAAGTAATGCTGAGTATGGGTGGTGCTGATGTACACAACGTTAGCTTAAAATTTATTCAGGTGCTCGAAAACATTGAATCAATTAAGGAAGTTTGTTTGCTCCTCGGTAAAGTAAATGTGCATTTTGAACAAATTCAAGCCTACATTACAACCACAAAAAGCAAAAAGTTCACATTAAAAAGTAATCTTTCAGCTACACAATTGTGTGAAGAACTTGTGGCTAACGATTTATTAATTTGTCCTGCCAGTACCACCGCCATTGAAGCTTGTGCCGTTGGTATTCCAATAATCGGAGGATATACAGCCGACAATCAACTTGAAATTTTAAAAGGACTTACACAACAGAAATGTTTACATAACCTTGGTGATTTAACTACAGTTAGGAATACACAAATTACATCTGTACTAAATGAGTATATCACAGATCCTGTGTTAGCCAGTAAAATGCTGAATGCCCAAAAAAAACTAATCGATGGCAAGTCGCATGAGCGCTTGTTGAACCTTTTTACCAACTTGCAACATGCTACAGTTTAGAAAAGCAACACTCGATGACTTACTCCTATATTTTGACTGGGCTAACGATGAGGAAGTTCGCAAAAATTCCTATCAATCAAACCCAATTTCGTTAGAAAATCATACCCGATGGTTTACAAAAAAAATACAGGCAACTGAAACTTTGATGCTTCTTTTTGAGGACGAACAAAATCAAAAAATTGGTCAAGTGCGATTCGAAACGGAATTGAACCATGCGGTGATAGGAATTTCAACAGATGCAAATCAACGCGGCAAAGGCTATGCTGTAAAAATGTTACAAATGGCTTGCACAGAATATTTAACTTTGTATCCGTCTAACCGCATTTATGCCTACATTAAAAAAGATAATTTAGCATCGTATAAAGCATTCATCGCAGCCGGATTTCAACTAGTTGAAGAAGTAATTGAAGAAGGTATTGCAAGTTATAAATTGATAAAAGAAAATGTTCCCATTTCCAACTAAACCTTTTGTGATTGCCGAAATGAGCGGAAATCACAATCAATCGCTCGAACGGGCGCTAGAATTGGTAGACGCAGCAGCGGAAGCAGGTGCCCATGCCCTTAAAATTCAAACCTACACACCCGATACCATTACCATTGATTACGACAAGGACTTGTTTTTTATTGAAGATAAAAATTCGCTTTGGAAAGGCCGTAAATTATATGATTTATATGCCGAAGCTATGACGCCCTGGGATTGGCACAAAGCTATTTTTGATCGTGCCAAAGAAAAAGGAATGATTGCTTTTAGCTCTCCTTTTGATGAAACATCCGTGGATTTTTTAGAAACATTAAACGTTCCTTTTTATAAAATTGCTTCCTTTGAAAACAACCATTTGCCGCTGCTAAAGAAAGTTGCAAAAACTGGTAAACCGGTAATTGTTTCAACAGGAATTTCAACCGTAGCCGATATTGCAGAAGCAGTAAAAGTGTTGCGCGAAAATGGATGTACGAATATAGTTTTACTAAAATGTACCAGTACTTATCCGGCTACTCCTGAAAATAGCAATATACTTACCATACCTCACATGAAACAATTGTTTGATTGCGAAATAGGATTGAGCGATCATACTGCCGGTATTGGAGTTTCGGTTGCTGCTGTTGCTTTAGGAGCAACCGTAATTGAAAAACATTTTACCTTGCGTCGCAGCGACGGAGGGGTTGATTCGGCATTTTCGTTGGAGCCGGAAGAGTTAAAAAATTTAGTAATCGAATGCAACCGTGCTTATCAAGCACTTGGCAAAATTAATTACGAAATACTTGAAGCCGAGAAAAAAAGCATACAGTTTAAACGCAGCATTTATGTTGTGAAAGATATAAACGCCGGTGATACATTTAGTGTTGATAATATTCAAATTATACGTCCAGGTGGTGGAATGCATCCACGGTTTTACGAATCAATTCTAGGAAAGAAGTCGACCAATACTATAAAACGAGGAACTGCGCTAAGTTGGGAGCTTTTGTAATTTAGTTGAAAAGTTAACAAACAGTGTATAATTCTGCCATAAAAAGGATGTTTTACTCCGTTAAATCCACACTCCTTTAACCAAAAATAAGTAATATTGTGCCCCCTATGATTGGAATCATTAATTACGGAATGGGTAATTTGAGTTCAGTAAAAAATGCACTCGATTATTTAAGTATTCCCAACATCCTTGTAAACAATCCTGACGAAATTAATTCCTGCTCTAAATTAATTTTGCCGGGGGTTGGTGCCTTTGGACTTGCCATGCACAATTTGCACGAATTAAAATTTATCGATAGCATATTAGAATTTACTCAGGTAAAACAAAAAGCTTTGCTGGGACTTTGTTTGGGCATGCAATTGTTGTTTGACAGTAGTTGCGAGCATGGCACCCACAATGGACTTTCGTTGATTAAGGGGGTAGTTAAAAATTTGAATGATTCCGTTAAAAACTTACCGGTTCCACACATGGGTTGGAATCAGTTAATTGAAACCAATAAATCAACTTTACTAAAGGAGGTTGTAAAAGAAGAGCAAATCATGTACTTCGTACACAGCTATTACTGCTGCGCTAGCAATAAAGAGCAAGTAACTGCACAAGTAAATTATGAATTCAATTTTGATGTAATGATTGAAAGCAACAATATTTTTGGTTGCCAATTTCATCCCGAAAAAAGTCAGAAAAGCGGTTTGCAAATTCTCAAAAATTTCGCTCAAGTATAACATGGTTAAAACCCGACTGATACCGGTATTGTATATTAAAAACGGACTCATCGTTCGCAGTGAAGATTTTTCGTACCATCAAAATATTGGCAACATTATTAACGAAGCCAGCCGTTACAACGAATGGAATGTAGACGAATTAATCTACATTGATATTAGTCGAACAGATGAATATGATTTGCGACGCGATGATCACAAAATAAAATCTTACAGCAGTAAACAAGAAATAATTACAGAAATAGCGCGTGTGTGCTTTATGCCACTTAGCTTTGGCGGTGGTATTCGTTCATTGGTCGATATTGATATACTCATTAAAAGTGGGGCAGATAAAATTACACTCAATACAGCAGCTTTTGAAAATCCACAACTCATTAAAGAAAGCGCACTCAAATACGGTTCTCAAGCAATTGTAGCTTCTGTTGATTATCGAAAAATAAATTCTGAAGCAATTGTTTTTACTAATTTCGGGCAAACGAATACTGGGGTAAAGCTTTTGGATTGGGTGATAGAACTTGAGAAGCTGGGAGCCGGTGAAATTTTTATGAATGCGATTGATCGCGATGGAAAAGCTTGTGGTTACGATACCGAAACTATCGGGCAAGTGGTTGATGCCAGCAAGTTGCCTGTAATTGCTTGTGGAGGTGCTGCCGATGAATATGATTTTGTTGACTTGGCAAAAGCAACCAAAGTATCGGGAATTGCTGCCGGAAACATGTTCCACTTTACCGAAAGAAGCTACCCACGTGCAAAACAAACTTTGAAAAAAAATGGAATTAATGTCCGATAAAAAATACAAAATAGCTCCTGATCGTCCCGCCAAAATGCGCTATTGCAAGCAGTGCGTTTATCCGGCAAGTTCAGCTGTACCATTGGCTTTTGGCGATGACGGTATTTGCAGCGGCTGTCGCTCAGCATCTCAACGAGTAGACATTGATTGGGACCGACGCAAAAAAATGTTCGAACGGCTCATCGAAGATTATCGCTGCAAAGATGGTTCCAACTACGATTGCATCATACCCGTTAGTGGCGGAAAAGACAGCTATTTTCAAATTCACATCATCAAAAAAGTATATGGTCTGAATCCATTATTAGTGACTTATCACGGAAACAATTATACTCCTACCGGGATGAAAAATTTGCTCAACATGCGCGAAGCATTTGATGCAGATCATGTATTCTTCACTCCTAGTATCGATGTTCTAAAAGCGATGAATCGTTTAGGAATGCAGATAATGGGCGATATGAACTGGCACGCGCATGCCGGAATTTTTACTTACCCAATTCGGGTAGCAGTGCAACAAAATGTGCCACTTATGATTTGGGGTGAACATGGTTTTATGGATTTAGGAGGAATGCATTCTTACAACGATTTGGTGGAATTTACTTACCGCTATCGTCATGAACATTGCATGCGTGGGTACGAGTGGTACGATATACTTGAAAAAGCTGAAAGTTATGGCGAAAAATTGGAGAAAAAACAATTGATTCCATGGATGTATCCTAGCGATGAAGAAATTGAACGCGTAGGTGTGCGAGGAATTTATATTTCCAATTTTTTTAAGTGGGAAGCCAATGAACATGGAAAACTCATGCAGGAAAAGTATGGATTTTTACCTGCTGAAGAGCCCTTCGAACGCACCTACCGAACAACGAGTAATCTCGACGACATGCACGAAAATGGAATTCATGATTACATGAAATACATAAAATTCGGATATGGCCGTGCTACCGATCATGTGTGTAAAGACATACGTGCCGGAATACTCAACCGTGATGCTGCTATCGAAATTGTACGCAAAATGGATCCAATAAAATCGAAGGATTTACAACGTTGGTTAACTTATGTTGATTGGACTGAAGAAAAATTTGATGCTGTTGCAGATTCATTTCGTGACCCACGTGTATGGTGGAAAACACAGGATGGACAGTGGCAGAAGGATAATTTATGGGATGAAAAATAATTTCTAATCCTTGGTAAATTTATTATTCCCTCTATTCAATTTAAACAGTTATACTTAGTAGTTGCCGAATTAAACTCGATTTATAGTGTAGTTAGTTTTTATTGGATTAGAAATCATCTCACTTTTTATTCGCTTGGGTCGCTTCTCAAAATTCCCACCACAATTTGGGCAAATACTTGAAAATAATTTCTTAGCACAATTGCTACAATAGGTACATTCATAACTGCAAATCATGGCTTCATCACTTTCAATCGAAAGCATTTTACCACAGTGTTCACAGTTGGGTTTCATGATTAGCATGGTTGGATGCTTTTACTATTGGATAATATTTTTCTTCCAAAACTCTAAAGTGCCAGCGTTGATGTCCGGCTAACATAAAACCCAATGCCAAAGGACAATATTGCATTCCATTAAATCCATTTCCAAGCTGCTGCAACATAGCAGGGCTAAAAGAATCAAAAAGTTTAATCGTTGATTTTCTGATCAAGAAAAGTTCCTCCATAAGGTCGTCAATGCTTCTGCGATTAGCTTCAGCATTTTTAGCAAAAACTTCTTCATCGTAGGGAATCATCTTTTGCTTATCTCCTCTTGCAATCGCAGTTATTCTATAAGTAAATACCCTTTCGGTATCAATAAAATGTTGCAAAATATCTTTAACTGTCCACTTACCTTTAGCATAAGTTTTATCACCTAAAGCTTTCCAAAGTTCAATGGGAGCTTGTTCAAGTTCCTTTAAACTAAGTCGTAAGGAGTCAACAACCGAAACATCTTCTGCAAGATTTATGTAGCGATCGAAATATTCAGGCATCTTTTTAATTGCTGCTTTTTTCATGTTCATTTTCTTAACTGTTTAAATTTAAATTATCGTTCAAATACCCTTCTACATCAGGGTTTTCATTTCGAAGTAAAACATGCTTTATCCATGCATTACGCTCGTGCCACCAAATAGCCATTTCCCAAACACAAGTTGTAATTCCACGATCTGAATAAATTTCAAAATTTGATTTATTGCTCTTTTTCAAATACACAAAATTTTGTAGCATGTTCTTATCTATCCACCAATTAATAACGGCAAAACAACCTGCATTAAATTCGTGAAGGATGAGCGTTGCCATTTTATATGTTTCCAATTGATAGGCCTTACTTTTTAACAACCACTCACTTAGATAGCTTTTCGCGATTTTACATCACCAGCATCAACCCTTTCTTTTGAAATAGAAATACTGTACACTTTTAGAGTCCAATCTTCGTGCTGATAGAGTTCCAAAAATCTTATAGCTCGAGGTTTATAAGCTGTTGTAATTTTCACTTACCTAAACTTTTTAAATATTCGATTTCGTAATTTTTCACTGCATTTAGCATTGTTTCATCCTTTACATACTTTTCTTTGAGCATTGAATAAACTTCAGAGGCACGTTTGTCATTCAGTAAATTTAATAACTGTACATTTTGAAAAATATCATTCACATCATCATCATTTAAGGATTTTTTAAATCGTTCAACTAGTATCGGATAAGCTAAATCAGCTTTGCGTAATGCAAGCAAAGTATTAACTGCAGCAAAGGGATAATCCCAGGTAGGAGTAGCTAAATACCAGCGAGGCGAATGATTGTCTTCAATGCATTTCAAAGTATAAGGCACTGCTCGTTCATCTTCTAAAAATTGCAAACCATTTAATGCGCTAATACGGTTTTGATTTTTCCAAGAACTTTTGCTTTCCAACTTCATCAACTCAGTAAAAGCTTTAGAACTTTTTGTTTTGCCTAAGGCAACTGCCGCTGAATTAATAACTCTATCACTTTCATCGTTCAATGCATTGATGTAAATGTCTGTAAAACTTGAATCGGCTGATTTGCCTAATATACCAATAGCTGTGCTTTTTAACCAATACTTTTCTTTCGCTATCAGCGATTTCAACAATTGAATCATTGCTGCATCATAAGGCAGGCTTGTTATTCTAGAAAGCGCCCCAAGCGCTAACATTCGATAACGCCAATACTGCGTTGAATTAATTTCATCAGTTAATGCATGCTTTACTTGAACCTTAAATTCAAGTGTAGAGTTGCTGTCGCTCGCTAGTTTCACCAATTCGTTAAAGGCTTCCTGTTTCGCCAACACATCTTTACTCTTTTTAAGTTGTAACAAATATTCCTCTTTGTTTTTAGTAAAATTGCTTTCGCATAAAAATGTTTGCTGATAATTAAAATTTACAAACTCGGGTTCAGCAATTTTTTCAAAAATGAAGGTGTTCTCCTGTTGAGGTTTTAAAACAACAGTTTCTATTTTGTCACCAATTTCTATTGAGATTTTACCTTCAAAATAAATTACTTGTTCATATTCTGTAGTATTCTCAGAGTTTTGTATCTGTTTTACTTGAATAGTTAGCCGCTGTAAGTTAGCATCATAATTTTTTTCAATTTCAAACTTTGCCAATCCAATTTTATAGATCCATTGATCAAAAAACCATTGATATGACTTACCACTTACTGTTTCAACCGCCTGCTGAAAATCACTTGTGCTTACTTGCTTATGTGCATTTTGTTGTACAAAAAAGCGCATCACTTTCCACCAGGTTTCATCACCTAAATGTTCTTGCAACATTCGTAAAATCAATACTCCGCGAAACTTAGAATAATTGTCGCCGGTAAAAGATGCTACATCGGGTACACTTTTTGGAACGATAGGATGCTTATAACCTGCCTCCCAATCGCCCAGTACTGCTGACCTTTCAAAAGGGTGGTACCATAACATATATTCAGCATTTCCATTGCATTTTGCTGTATACAAGCCAGCAAAATATTGTGCAAATGCATTGTTTAGCCAGATGTCGTCCCACTTTTTAGGCATTATCAAATTACCAAACCATTGATTGGCTAAAGCCTGCATTGCAACACCATCCCATAAATACTTAAAATCTTGGTGTACTCCATAATCATCAATATAATTATCCGAAAGTATAGCCATCGCATTTTGCGCTACTAAACCTGGAAAAGGATAATCTTGCACCACTACCTGCGAATAACTTGAAAATGGATAATTAATGCCGGTTTTCTCTTCTAAAAATGACATCATATCAGGCAAAAGCGCTACTGTTGCTTTCACTGCTTCCTTTTCGTTAGGATAACCGTAGTTATTAATTTTGGTTTTACCTGCCTGTTGTGCAAAGTTGCTGTATTCGCCAACAACTATTGCCAGCAAATAATTAGGAAATTCATGAGCAGACTTATAATGAAATGTTTGGGTGCCGTTATTATTATCTTTTGTATTCACTAACTCTCCATTACTAATCGCAATAAGTGGCTTCTCCACGGTGGCATAAACTTCGCTGGTATGAATATCTGCGATGTCTTCATTGCAAGGAAACCAGTACTTATTATTTTCCGGCTCACCGCTACTCCAAATTTGCTGATGCTTTAATGGAGTAGTTGAAGTAGCTTGAAAAAAACGCAATCCCTTTCCAAAACTTCCACTAATTGCATTTGGATCAGCTTGGTTTTCGTAAGTAGTTTGATAAGCAATTTTTATCGTAAAATTCTCTGATGGCGCATAATTTTTATTCAAGGTGATAGCCAAATTATTGTCTGCCTCTCCCCCATCGTATTCATATGCTAACTGTTGAGAATTAATCTCAATAGATTGAATGTGGAGTTTACCAGCATCTAAATAAATTGTAGTACCTCCATTTATTAAAGTTGCCGTAATTTCGGCAATTCCGCTTGCTTGTCTTTTTTTCCAATCAAACTGAAGTTGCAACGAAAGGTGCTTAGTGTCGATACTCTGGCTAAAGCAAAAAACTGGTATCAGTAGTATGAAGAGATAAACTTTAAACGTTAGATTCATGTAGTAGGTTGATTTAAAATTCTACTCAATTGCCTTTCACTTTGCAAACCAATTTTGTTTGCTATTTCAACTTTTGATAAATCAGGATTACCAATTAATTCAAGCGCTTTCGCTTTTCTAATACTTGTAATAAATTGATTTACGGTAATACCGGTCTCCTTTTTAAAAATGCGCGTAAAATTTCTTTCGCTCATATTGGCCATAGCTGCTAAATCATACAAACTTGTTTTAGTATGAATAGATGAATAGATATAATCTTGTACCTTATGTATACCATTGTGCAAGTGGTTTCGGTACCTTAATACCGCACTTTCTTGAGTGTCGGTTCCATTTCTTCTGCTGTAAACCACTAACTCACGCGCAACCAGATGAGCAAAATAACTTCCTTTTAATTTCTCAATGATGTGCAAAATAAGATCTATTCCGGCTGCAATTCCGGCACTGGTATATATACCATCTTCGTCGGTAAACAAAATATTCTCTTGAACTTTAATCTTAGGATAGCGTTGTCTTAATTCGTACGTTTTTCTAAAATGCGTGGTGCAGCTTCGCTCATCTAAAATTCCACATTCGGCCAGTACGAATGCACCAATACATATACTACAAATATTAACTCCCCGTAAATGTTGTAATCTTATCCATTCAAACAATGCGGTGTTTTTTAAAAAGTCATCAGAACTGATGTAAGAATAAGCGATGCCAGGAACTACTAAAAAATCTCCTTTAGTAAGTTCTACTTTTGTAAAATGCTTAACAGATCCAAATGGCAAACCGCTGGTTGACAAAACATTTTTGCCGATTCCACAGTATTCAATTTCAAAATCAGCTTTAAAATCAATTGCTTCATGAATTGCCTGATCGGCTCCTGCCAAATCAAGTATGTGAATTTGTGGAAGAATAAGAAATGTAAACTTCGTTGACATGCTGTATTAATTTTTTGTAAAAGTTGCAAAATAATATTCAATCAAACAGCCAATACTTAGACATTTTCGGCCAATTAAAAACTAAGATGGGTAGTCGGTTACTTCCAAGGCAATGCTTGCATAGCTTATAATTCAACCTTAAACCTATAAATAGTTGTAAGTATATTGTCTTGCATTGCAAGACCTTGCTCATTTTTGAACTTAAAATCAGTAGGTGATATACTTTCAAAATAATTTTGCGAAGAACCATCATCATGAAAGTGGTCCTTAGATAAAAGGATTGTAGCTAACTTAGTAAGACTTCTGCAATGTTATAAGCTTGCATTGAAAGAATATTCATATAGTCTGCTTTGAAGCTTTATTGCCTGATTTGTTGCTGAAGGATTGCTGATTTTTCAACTAAAAAGTTGGATTAAAATCTAAAGTACATGCTAGCAATTTTCGAACTACTGTTTTTGCAAAATAAACTTCATTCCACTAGAAGCTATTTGCAAGGCAGTTATTTTGCCCTCTCCGTTTTTTACGAATGTATAGTTGTCAGTCGATTTTGGATTGTCAAAAAAATTGTTTTCATCTTCAGCAAACAATTTAGTACGTGTATCATCGGGTTCAATTATAACCAAATTTTTATCGATTAATTTAAGTGTATAATGCAATTTGTGTTCCTTAGAAACAAAAATACCTTCATACTTTTTTAAGAATTCGGCAGGCAAATCAATTTCCTTTCGCGAAATAACTTTTGGTAGTTGAAATGGCTTGCCTTCATATATATTCGTACTAGCTTTAACTATCTCATCAAAAGGAATATTCGTTTGATTGGAAAGAAAAATAAAGGTCGTATTGCTTTTTAAATTAATGCTTAAATAGGCTCTATAACCCTTTCTACCACCTGCTTGTACAAGCATGCTATCATTTTTAAATAAAATTGACTTTGACTTATCTGAAATAAATTCTGATGAAATTATTTCCCGGCAAAATTTATATAAATCGTTTATAGTTGTGATAATATTTCCGGTTTCAAATTGATTTATTGTTCTTGTTTCGGTTGCTTCAACCTTAGCATTTTCATTTGTAAAACCAAAAACAAAATTGTGTTTATCAGCAGCATTATTGTATTCAAAGGTGTTCTCCAATTTTAATCTATTGAAAACATCCTCTTGCATGAACAAAAAATAATTTTTTCCGGAAGCCTTTTCTATGATGTAATGAAGCAAAAAATATCCAACGTTCGAATAGGCGGTTTGCGTATTGGGTTCAAATACTAATGATTCCTTTTTAGCTAAATCAATGGCTTGATTTAAACTCAACTTATCATACTTTTCGTAATCGCTAATTTCTCTTGGCAGTCCCGATTTATGTAACATCAATTGTTCAACGGTTATTTTAGTTGCATTCGGAAAATCGGGTAAAAATTTGACTAAGCTATCTGAGAGATTTAATTTTCCTTGCTCAGCCAACTTTAGTATTGCTACTTTAATAAACACTTTGGAAACAGAAGCAATAATAAATTTACTTTGTGGGGCAACTTTAAAACTGTCAATAACTCCGGTTATGTTATAGGAATTTTGAAAAAGTATAGTGTTGTTCTTTGCAAACAATACATTTCCATTAAACTGATTTAACTGATGCAGTTCATCATAATAAGCATTAAACTCCTTTTGCTGTGAATTAGCAGTTAGTGTGAAACAAACAAATAAGGCAACTAAAATTGAAACGTTAATTTTAAACATACGTGTTTTGGTTTTAAAATTTTGCTTACGATAAATTCACTACTTCAATTACTTTTTAAAAAATCACCGTCAATAATCAACAGCTTTGTGCCATTTTGAGTTAATGAGCGATGTGAACTCAAATCATCTGACACAATGTAACTCTCTCCTTTCGTTAGTTTAATTTTTTCACCGTTTTGCAACTCTGAAATAAACTCTCCATCAAGACAATGCACAATATGGCCTTTTTTGCACCAATGATCGGCCACATAACTGTTAGAATATTCAACTATTCGCAATCGAAGTCCGGCAAATTGCAAAGTCTGCCAGTAAGCATTGCCACTTTCTCCTTTATATTCAACTTTTTCAATTGTACTCCAATCAATCTTCTGAAATGAAATATTCAACATCATATTAGCATTTTAAAATTTATCAACTATTAACTCCTTGCTCAATTCAATATAACTTTCTGAAAATTCAAAACAACATATCTTCAGTAACATTAATCTTTATTACTGCAGTTATATTCCTGCTTACGAACTTCGCTACCAAAATACCTAAAAGAATTCTGTCTCCTAATCCTTTTAAGTTCAATGATTCGGTGATATCTTAAAACATAAGCTTGAAATCTTTATCCAATCATCAGTAAAATAAATATTTGTAGTACCATTTTCCAATTCATTTATACACAAATCTTCATTCTAAGATATTTATAATATGCACCTAATAAATCTACAAAAGCTACAACTATCATGATTTAAACTAATTCTCGTTTGAACTTGGTGCAGTATATGTTATTGCAATAAAATTGCGCTTGAGCATTTCTAATTTAACCGATCAAAAATCTTAAAGTTGGTTCGTTGTGTAGAATAAATCCTTCCTGTGTATATACCATTTCTCCTTCCTTAGTTGCGTGTAATTCAAAAGCAGTTAATCCAATTTTCTTACCTTCTTCGACTAACATTCTCAAAATGTTTCTACAAATTCCTTTTCTTCTATATTCAGGAATGGTATACATATTCATAATATAGCCCCATCGTCCTGATGGATTCTTAAAATTACCCGGCATTTCTCTCAAATGAATAGAGCCAATACCTGCGACAATATCCTGGTCTTTTGCAATGATTGAAATAGAGCTGTGATCAACTATTGATTTCGAAAAATAGTTGGTCATTTGTTTTCTCAAAAATTGAATAGCTTCTTCACTTTGCTCCCCGGCTAATTCAAGTGAAAATAAAATTCTTTTTTCCACCAAAGTTTCAACATCAGCTAATGTGGCCTTACAGTAATTAAAGTTCATAGTTATTTCAATTGAAGTGTATACAAATAGTAGTGTTTACCAAAAATTAATCCGAGCTCTTTTATTCTTACAAAACCCATGCTTTCATAAATGTGTCTTGCTGCATGTTGAAATTCAGAAGTGTGTAAAGCAATACATTTCTCATCATTTTCAATTGCTTTATCGATGCATAGTTGTGTTAACTTTTTACCAATTCCTTTGCCTTCAAAATCCGGATGAACTGCAAGCATCCTGATGTAAGTCCAATCAGCTTGAAACCATTTATAAGGATTGCCGTTCGGAATTAGAAAAGCACTTCCAATAATTTTGTGTTCGTACTCACAGATAAAACTTGAAGCGCTCTTTAAAAGTTCTAAGTAAGTATTTTCATTACCAAGATTTGCAATCCAGGTAGCTTTACTCTCCTTAGAAATTTCGTTTTTATATTTCAGATAAGCAAGCAAAGTTAACTCCTTAATTCGCGTTAAGTCATTTAAATTTCCTTCACGATATGTGTACGTTGATTGCATCCTTAGTATCTTAATTATAGTTTGAAAACTCTTTATTTTTTTGATATAACAGGTTCATTTTGCTGCTCACTTTGCTTTTGAATCTAACCTATTGCTTGACTATTCCACTAACTAAAACGGGTGAGTAAAAACAGTAAGTTAGAAAATCTATATCGGAAACTTACAACTTGGTAAAACTTTTCTAATCAGTAGTACTAAGTGCAAAATCAGCTGCTGCTTTAGCATGAATATTCAGTGTATCGAAAAATTTTACTTCACACTCAGCTTCGTGCAGAAACAATCCCAATTCTGTGCATCCCAAGATTACTGCTTCTGCTCCACTTTCTTTTAAATTTTGAATAATACTTCGAATTTTATTCCTTGATTCATCTGATAAAAAACCTTTAGCCAGTTCATTCAATATTGTATTATGTATTACTTCTTGTTCATCTTTACCGGGTAGTATGGTATCAATTCCATAATTGCCTAAGCAAGTACTAAAAAAAGGATCTTCCATAATAAACTTTGTACCGAGCAATGCTAGCTTTTTCATATTGTGCTTGGCAACTTCCTTGGCGGTTTCATCAGCTATGTGCAGGAAAGGTATGTTAATTTTAGCCTTTAATTCAGCAGCAATTTTGTGTGCGGTATTGCAACAAAGTACAATGCAATCCGCACCTGCATTTTGAAGTTTGATGGCAATTTCGCTAAGCATAGTCGCAATTGTCTTCCAATCGTTATTGCTTTGCAATAGCTTAAAATCGTTATAGTTCACTGAATACAGCACTAGTTTTGCAGCATGATTAGCTCCTGCTAATTCACTAACTTGCTTATTTATTAACGTATAATAAGTTGCCGTGGAATGGTAACTGATTCCACCAATTAGACCTAAGGTTTTTATGCCTTTATTTTAGATTGCCTACTTATGCTTTTCATAATAATTTTTCACCGATTTACTCATCTCTAATACTACTCCAAACTTCTTATCTTGTATCGGCTGCGCTGCTTTCAACGCAAGCGGAATATGCCCACTCCACACCTCATTAAGTATTGAATCATCTCCGACGGGACCTTCGTTTCTAATTTTCGCAGATGCAGAATCAATAGTGAATTTAATTATCATCGTAGCTTTCAATTGGTTTTCATCACCAACCTCTACCTCATTCCATCTTCCCTTCACAATATTTTCTGTAATACTTTTCAATCCATCCATTCTTTCCTCTTCATCTTCCACCAACACAGCTTTACCGAACAATACAGTTGAGCGATAATTAACCGATGTATGAAACAGACTTTTAGCCAATACAATTCCATCTAAATGCGTAACACTAATACAGATGCTTTGTCCATCCAAAATTTGATTGAGCATAAAATTCTTTGTTGAACCATGAATGTATAAATTGTCTCCTTCCCTACCATAAGCTGTAGGAATTATCATGGCTTGTCCTTGATGTTGAAATGCAACATGGCACATAAAACCTGCATCCAAAATTGCATACACACTTTCTTCATTGTTCATTTCGCGTTTCGCTCCTCTTACTACTTTATTAAACTCCATAGAATTAAATTTTTAACTATTAGATTTCACAACTCACGCTACAAAAGTGTAGCAATCAAGACAGTTAACACAGATACAAATTTGTATAATATGACCAGTACAGTTATTTTTACCAAATGAATAAAAACGAATTGCTTTATTTACAGCTTGCGAATAATGTTGAACATCAAATCAAAAGTGATGTTCTTAAAATTGGTGATAAATTGCCCTCCTTAAGAACAGTGGCACTTGAAAAAGGAGTTAGTATCAGCACTGCTCAACAAGCGTATTTTGAATTGGAATGCCGCGGATTAATTGAATCACGCCCTCAGTCGGGTTATTATGTTTCTTATGCCCATAAACATTTTAAAAATGTTCCTCAAACCAGTAAGCCCATTGTTGCTAAAATTGATGATGGTACCGAAGAAATTATTTTTACTGTTTCTCAAAATATAAGCAAGGCTAAAATTGAGCTATCAACCGGTGTGCCCGCTATTGAATTGTTGCCGGTTGCAAAAATGAACAAAGCCATAGTGAATGCTACGCGTTCCCTGCAAGGCGGAGGATTAAGTTATGACAAGTACGGCAATCAAAATTTGAAAAAACAAATTGCAATTCGCTCTTTGATGTGGGGAGGAAAATTAAATGCCGAAGATATTATTACCACTTCAGGTAGCCAAGATTCGCTTTCCTTTTGCATGCTTACATTAGCCCAACGTGGCGATACTATTGCCGTTGAGAGTCCGGTGTACTTTGGAATTTTGCATTTGGCAAAAAGTCTTGGATTAAAAGTGCTAGAGTTACCTACCAATCCAATTACCGGAATTGAAGTAGATGCATTAAAAAAAGCATTGGAAACAAAAAAAGTAAAATTGTGTTTATTGGTTAGTAATTTCAGTAATCCTTTAGGCAGCTGCATGCCCGATGATAATAAAAAGGCTGTTGTTAAATTAATGGAAAAGCACAACGTTCCCTTGATTGAAGACGATTTATTTGGGGATTTGTATTTTGGAAAACATCGTCCCAGCTGCTGCAAAACCTATGATGAAAGTGGCTTGGTACTTTTGTGCAGCTCCTTTTCAAAAACACTGGCACCGGGCTATCGGGTAGGTTGGCTTGTTCCGGGAAAGTTCAAAGAAAAAGTTTCACGCACCAAATACTACCATTCGCTTTACACCAGCTCAATTACCCATGAAGCTGTGGGAAGCTTTTTAGAAAATGACCGCTATGAAAATCACTTGCGAAAATTAAGGCAAACTTTGCATCGAAATTCATTGCAGTTTTTACGTTGCATTAGTGAATACTTTCCGGATGATACAAAAGTTACTATTCCGCAAGGGGGTTTACATTTATGGGTAGAGTTAAACAAAAGCGTTAATACGATTGATCTTTACAATACTGCAATGGCTCACCAAATTAGCATAGCACCGGGACGTTTGTTTACTTTACAAAATCAATACAACAATTGTTTAAAATTAAATTGCGGACTGGTGTGGAGCGAAAAAGTAGAAGGAGCT
>DGQS01000116.1 GCA_002389785.1 Bacteroidetes bacterium UBA4408 | reverse complement strand
AAGCCATGAAAATGGTTTCGGCTGCTAAACTGCGACGCGCTCAAGATGCCGTAACACAGATGCGCCCGTATGCATCTAAGTTGCGCGAAATTTTAGAAAATGTGAGTTCCACATTAGAAGGAAGTGCAGGTGGCGCTTTCTCTAAACAACGTGCCGAAAAGAATGTGTTGTTGGTGGTAATTACTTCCAACCGAGGCTTGTGTGGAGCATTTAATGCAAACGTGATTAAAACTGCCAACAAGCTTATTAAAGAAGAATACAAGGGAAGTAAAGTGAGCGTATTTTGCATAGGTAAAAAAGGAGCTGATTTTTTTCGTAAATCCACCGTTCCTGTGCTCGATGGCGACAAAGCAGCCAACCTTAATGCCGTGTATGATAAGTTAAATTTTGCTACTGTTGCTCCGCATGCCGAGCGCATTATGAAAGCATTTGAAAATGCTGAATTTGATAAAGTAGTTTTAATTTACAACCAATTTAAAAACGCAGCAGTTCAAATTTTAACCACCGAAAATTACTTACCAGTGTTAAAAGCAAAAGCTACAACTGCAGTTAAAAAAGGCAGTTCAGCTGATTATATTTTTGAACCGAATAAAGAAACCATTGTTGAAAATTTAATTCCTAAATCGCTTAAAACACAACTGTACAAAGCCTTATTAGATTCACATGCCGCAGAGCATGGGGCGCGTATGACGGCTATGCACAAGGCAACTGACAATGCCGGTGATTTAATTAAAGAATTAAAACTCATGTACAATAAAGCGCGTCAGGCAGCCATCACCAACGAAATACTCGAAATTGTTGGAGGCGCTGAAGCCCTTGAAGGATAATCTAAAAAATCTCATTCGAACTTTGAATGAGATTTTTTTTTGCTACTTACTTTTGTTAAGTTTACCCTATTAACCACATTAAAAATTACATCCATGAAACAAACCCTACTTATGAATTCTATTAAAATAGTCGGCATATTTGTAGCCACTTTTATTTTTTCTGTACCTTCAAATGCTGCTTATGTAACAGTGCCCTGCAGTGGATTTACTGCCGATGTTGTTGCCAATGGCGTTGGTAATCCGCTGAATTCAACCGATTCAACTTTTGATGCTGCAGGTTTTTATTTACTTGATTCAAGCTATCGTTATACGGTAGGAGGCATTGCTCCGGCACATGCACTTTCCCCTTCGGGTTATATACAAAGTGTTGCTACCAGTGGACTTGCATTTCAATTGGCATCCTTTTCAGGTGCAAATAGTTTGCGTATTGATGTTTCCAACTCTCCAAAAACATTGACATTTACAAACCCTGTGAGTGCTTCACAAGTATTTGTATTGGGAGCTACCGGCAGTGGAGCAGGAGTTATAAGTATCAGTGTAAATTTTACCGATGCAACTTCTCAAACTTTTACCGCACAATCGCTACCGGATTGGTTTAATGGAACCGGATTTGCGATCCAAGGAATTGGTAGAGTAAATTCAGCAAACTCACAACCAACCGGAGTTACCGCCCCAACAGATCCACGTTTGTATCAAAAAACGCTGACATTAAGTGCAGCCAATTACACCAAATTAATTTCAGGAATAACAGTTACTCGCACTAGCACTGCCGGTGTCATAAATATTATGGCGGTTTCTATAGCTACTCCACCAGTTGGAATTCAATCGCTCGAAAACACTGCTGCAACTATGTTACAGATTGTGCCCAATCCGGTAATTTCTGATTTCAACGTTTATATAAATAACGCTGTCAACAGTACTGATGTAGCTACAGTTAAAATTTATTCGATTATTGGCAAATTAGTTTACAGCTCAACGCAAGCCATAATAAACGAGAATAAGCTAGCCATTCGCCCTGATAAAGCGCTTCCTTCGGGCATTTACTTACTAGAAACTGAAATTAATTCGAAGCAGTACTTTCAGAAGTTTAGTGTGAAGTAAGCTGTTTCAAGGTCAACTGCCTTCAGTTGTTTCACTCTAATTACCACTAAAACAACAAAGCACAATTCTAAAAAATTGTGCTTTGTTGTTTAGTAATGATCTCACTTGCGACAGTCTTCTAACTGGTGCGAGTGAGTGAATTTGATAATGTGTTTAACTCAAGCACCACACTGTGTTTCGCAAAATCTCATGGAATTTTGGATAGTTTATGACAAATAACTAACGATATATTTACCTACTTTGAAATTGAGTTCTTTGCTTACTTTAAATTTGTAAAAATAAACTCCTCAATTTTAACTTCTAGTTACATGATAAAATACTTCTTATCTCTTTTGTTCCTTTTCGGTCTTTTGCAAAATGGAATTGCTCAACATACTAATTTCTTTTCCTACCAAATTGGTGATTACACCAACAATATTGATACTACAAAGGATGGTGGTTACATAGTAAGCGGAGCAAGTTTTGGTAATATTAATGGAAATAACTTCCTGGTTACCAAAGTTGACAAGAACGGTAACACAGAATGGGACTTTCATAATACTCAGTTTCAAGTTTCTGGTGATTCAGATAATGCAATTAATCAGGTAAGACAGACTTTGGATGGTTGCTATATCGGTGTGGGCACTATAAAAACGCATGCAAACCCAACAAATCTTGATCTTTTACTGGTAAAATTGGATAGCAATGGGAACTTGATATGGAGAAAAATGTACGATATCGATCCGTATCTAGAGGCCCTAAATTTTGTCTTTGTAGAAGATGACTCTACATACATGGCGTTAGGTTGGGGCCTAACCTATAATCTTTTGTTTAAATTCAATAATGATGGTGATACGCTTTGGACTAAAAAATATCCAATCAGTGTATTACCGAGCTTTGAAGGTGTTATCCAGTTTAATAAGGGGTATTATATTTTTGGGGTAGATGGCGACACAGGGACCGTCACTACGAAGCAGAAAATTATTTACATAGATAGCGTTGGTAATTCTCTTTTGT
>DGQS01000073.1 GCA_002389785.1 Bacteroidetes bacterium UBA4408 | reverse complement strand
ATTGCATGACTTAGGATATCAAGGACAAGGAACTGTGATAGCCGTTTTAGATGCAGGCTTTACGGATGTTGACAACATGATTGTATTTGATAGTTTGCGAGCAGGAAACCAAATTTTGGGGACTCGTAATTTTGTTGATGGAGGAACGTTTGTTTATGGTTTTAATTCACATGGCACTTCGGTACTTAGTACAATGGGCGCTAATATTCCGGGAACCTTTGTTGGAACGGCTCCCAAAGCAAGTTATTACTTGATTCGTACCGAAGACGTTTCATCCGAAACTCCAATTGAAGAATTTAACTGGCTTTCGGGAGTTGAATATGCTGATAGTGTGGGAGCTGATGTAATTAATTCGTCGCTGGGTTATACCACTTTCGATAACCCTGCATTAAATCATACATATGCCGATCAAAACGGTCATACAAATATTAGTGCACGAGCAGCTTCACGCTGTGCCAGTAAAGGAATTGTTGTGGTTGTAGCTGCAGGAAATGAAGGCAGTAGCTTTTTTCACTACATCAGTTCACCGGCTGATGCCGATAGTATTTTGGCTATCGGTGCTGTTGATGGTCAAGGAAACTATGCGGGTTTTAGTTCAACCGGACCGTCTTATGATGGACGTATCAAACCTAATGTTGCAGCTCAGGGTTCAGGAACTACCGTAGCTTATCCGGGTGGAAACATTGGTGGAGGTAGTGGAACTTCTTTTGCATCGCCTGTTACTGCCGGGATGGTTGCTTGTTTGCGTCAAGCCAATCCTACAAAAAATTACCTGCAAATTATTGATGGAGTTCAACAAAGTGCCAGTCAATATTCAAATCCCGACAGTTTAAAGGGCTATGGAATACCCAATTTTAATTTGGCAAACTTGCTTATTTCCGGAATTAAAGTAAACGATAAAACCAGTTATGGATTGAAGAATGTGTTTCCAAATCCTTTTTCAAACCAACTTGAATTTATTTATAATTCGCCCGAAAATCAAGATTTACAAGTACAATTGGTGGATCTTAGCGGACGCATTGTATTTGATGCAACACAAAAAGTTTACGGACGCAATTTTAATTTAATACAACTCGAAAGCAGTGCCATCTCAAAAGGATTTTATACTTTGCGTGTTAGCGGAAATCAAGGAAAGTTTGAGAAAAAAGTTGTAAAAAACTAGTTCACTACCACCCGCTTACTTTGCATGCCTTTTGAAGTATTTAGTTGCAAAATATAAATTCCTTTTTGCAAACTTGAAATATCAATTGGTTCAGTGTTGTAATCAGTTGTTGAATAAACTTGTTTTCCTAGAATACTAAACAAAGAAATATGTGCTCCTCTCAAGTATGCTGCATTTTGTAATGACAATTTAGTGTCGTTAACAATTACCGAAAAATTGCTAAGCCCCGCAGTTTCTTCCAGCGAACTTGGAAGTACATAATATACTTTAATAGTTGCATGATCGTATTGCGCTAATTGAGCGAAGTCGGTGTTTTTTACCCTAACCATAAATCCAAACATGGCGTTATTAATGTCTTGAGCAGTCCAAGTGCTACCCCATAAATTGGTTGAATCACCATAATTAACGTAGGTTAAACTATTAGGCCATTGTAAGTTATTCGCCAGATTCAATCCAACCGGAAGTCCTGCTTTAGTTAACATAACAACTGAATCCTTAATATTTGGCAATGGGTTAGAAATCATCTTTCGCATGCGAAGTACAATACCGCTAACGATAGCATTGGACGGAATTGAAAAATTAAAACCATTTACATATGCTTCCTTTGAATAAAAGCAAAAATTACTGTTTGGACAAAGGGGATAATCGGTTAAATCGGTATAGGCAATACTGTTGTCGCCGGCAGTATTAAAACCTTGCAAATTGGGAAAATTGGCCCCGCTTCCTGATGTGGATCCAGTAGTTGGACTATTGGGACCTGCACTTTGTGCATTTACTGTTAAAGTTGCTGCACTTAATAAAAGTGTTACAAATAGTATAGATATTCTCATAGATTATATTTTTCACAAAACTATTGATTTTACTTGCTATTAAAACACGTCGATTTAAAAATATATAGGGAGAACAAGTACCTTATTATGAGAACCTATTAATTTCAGTACCAATTTATTTCTAAAAAAATCAGGGTCAGTCTGAGCGGAGTCGAAGACCGTGTGTTGGGCAATTGACATAGTCTATGAAACTACTAGTTTAGATTTTATCAATTGTTTAAAGTCACATTTTTAAGCTAAAAATCAGGGTCAGTCTGAGCGAAGTCGAAGACCGTGTGTTGGCCAATTGACATAGTCTATGAAACTACTCGTTTAGATTAAATCAATTGTTTAAAACACATTTTAAGCTAAAAATCAGGGTCAGTCTGAGCGGAGTCGAAGACCGTGTGTTAGCCAATTGGAGGGTATTTTTAGTATACTAGAAATCTTCTAAATGATTCCTTTTTACAAATCGAAAATTATTTCCAATGCTTCAAAAATATTCGCTAGTTAAAATCAAATCTGCCAAGAAATAAAAATCTGCTTGGTTATTATTTTCAACCTATTTCTTTGTCACTGGAATCCAAATCTCTTCCTCTGAATCGGATGAGGTATTACTATACTTTTCACCCAGTAGCTCAAAATGTGGTGCTTGTCTTAATTCATAGCCCGAAGCAGGTAACCATTCTTCAAATATCATCCTGAAAAATGGATCAGCATTCATAACAGCGCCCCTGTATGGAAATACTGCATAGGTGCCGCCCTGCAATTCAAACGTCTCAAAACCATCAGGTAGATTATCCACCTGTGAAACTTCCACTGCAGCCCACTTTTCAAAATTTGCAGCAATGTTAAAAGGAACAAATTTAAATTGATCAGGATATACCTGCATTGAAATAAGGTCGCTAGTAACTTTATGCTGTATTTGATTTCGTTGGGGCATAAAACTTTTCCACAATTCGGCGGTGCGGTTGTTTTGTATGCTCATGTTTAAATGCTTGCCTGCAAGTAATTTGGGAATAAGCATCTTTATTTCAGGTTCTACCATTTTTAATTTTATTACCAACATAGATACGTTTTTGTTCCTAAATTTTGAACGAATGACTTCGAATTAAAATTTTCGTTTGACTAGTAACAATTATTGGAACGCAGATTTCGCGGATTATTATGATTATCGCTGATTTGATTTCGTTGGCATAAAACTTTTCCACAATTCGGCGGTGCGGTTATTTTGTATGCACATGCTTAAATGCTTGCCTACAAGCAATTTGGGAATAAGCATCTTTATTTCAGGTTCTACCATTTTTAATTTTATTACCAACATACATACGTTTTTGTTCCTAAATTTTGAACGAATGACTTCGAATTAAAATTTTCGTTTGACTAGTAACAATTATTGGAACGCAGATTTCGCGGATTATTATGATTATCGCTGATTTGATTTCGTTGGGCAGAAAACTTTTACCTTTTAATTTTATGAATTACATCCATGATAAACAGAAAATAAATTTAGGTATAATTGCAGATAAGCATAAATTTATTTCCGATTATTTGCAATTCATTGATAATTCAGTATGAATTTTTTAAAAATAAAAAACTCCTACAGCTATTCTGCTAAAGAAATATTAATTAGTAATTTCACATCCGAAATTTACTGGAAGAACACAATTTTTTTCTGGAAGAACCCAATTTTACTTATTGTTACCAATTCACAAAACTCCTACAATACCATAGTTCTAAACAAGATTCATGTATGAAAAAAGTTCACAATTTTAGCTCAGGACCCGGAATTCTACCGGCCGAAGTTATTAAGCAATCAGCCGAAGCAGTTCTTAATTTCGATAATTTAAATCTCTCCTTGC
>DGQS01000135.1 GCA_002389785.1 Bacteroidetes bacterium UBA4408 | reverse complement strand
CGATATAATGGATAAAGCTCCATTGCGACGCAACAAGGCGACTGTTCATGAGCGATGGAATAACGATATAGCCATACTTTCTGGTGATACCATGTTTGTAAAATCCTATCAGCTGATGATGCATGTTGAGGATAGTAAATTACGCGAGGTACTTGATATATTTTGTAAAACTGCTGTTGAGGTTTGTGAAGGTCAACAATACGATATGAACTTTGAATCGTTAGACAAAGTTTCAATTGACGAGTACCTGCACATGATTACCCTCAAAACTGCTGTACTGTTAGCCGCCAGTTTGCAAATAGGAGGAATTTTAGGAGGTGCGAATACTATAGATGCGCATCACTTATATGAGTTCGGAAAGAATATAGGTATCGCATTTCAATTGCAAGACGATATTTTAGATGTTTACGGTGATAGCGCCAAATTTGGAAAACAGGTTGGAGGTGATATTCTTTCAAATAAAAAAACCTACCTACTTTTATCTGCTTTGGAAATTGCAACAGGTGAAATATTGGAAGAATTGAAAGGGTGGATAGAGAATAAAAATTTTATAGCAGCAGAAAAAGTGACTGCAATTACTGCCATTTATACAAAGTTATCCATTCGGAAACTTGCCGAGAGCAAAATGCATGAGTTTCATCAAAAAGCCATGCATCACTACCATGCTTTATCAGTGGATACTGAAAAGAAAAACATGTTGTTGCAATTTTCAGAAAGTTTATTGGTTCGAGAAATTTAACGTTGAAATCACCGGTACTGTACTATTTTCTTAAATTTTTGCTAGCTGGAGTGTTCATTTTTTCAGCGATTAGCAAACTATTTCCACTTGAAATATTTGAATATAGCCTTGTTTATCAAGGAATTGCGAATTGGACAATGGCTCCATTATTAGCTCGCAGTCTAATTTGTTTTGAGCTTTTTTTAGGAATTGCTTTGCTGTTCAATCAATTGCTAAAGCAAATTATATTACCCTCTGCATTTATTTTGCTGCTTATCTTTAATGCTTACTTAGGATATGTATGGTTTACACAAGGAAATTCAGGAAATTGCGGATGTTTTGGAACAATTTTACCGCTTACTCCTGCCGAATCATTGTTAAAAAATTTCTTTTTAATGCTACTTACTGTGTTTCTTTATATAACTAGTAGCGTTAAACCTTGGAAATACAAAGTATTTCTCCCTTTGCTATTTTTAGTCATATTAACTACATTGATAGTGCTTTACCCTATTCTTGATTATAGTTATATTCCTAAAAAATTAAACAATGAAATTGCTGAAGTTACAGTCCTAAAAGGATTTTCAGACCATACAGAATCGCCACTTGCAGAAGGAAAAAAGCTGGTTGGTGTATTTAATATGGAATGCAGTCATTGTGTTGAAGTGGCGATTAAACTGAGTGCTACGAAAGCAAGAATAAAACTACCTCAAGACTATTACATTTTATTAGGCGATAGCTCTGAAGTAGCTGATTTCTATTCTATTACCCATTCATCCGCACCCTATAAGCTTATGCCATCTGCCGAATTTTTGAAACAATTCCATTCCGGTTGGCCTCGCGTTTACTTGCTAAACAAGGGATACATACGTTATGACAACAATTACCATTCTTTTAATGGACAAGATTTTGAAAAAGAGGTTAGGAAGTTCATGTTAGAGAATTAAATAAAATTTGCAGGAAATGATAGAAAGTCTATCTTTGCACCCGAAATATTTCAAAAAAAACTAAAAACTAAAAACAACATGAAAAAATTATCGACAATTTTAGCAGTTATTGCAGTAGTTTCTTTAGCTTCTTGCAAAAAAGATTACACTTGCGAGTGCAAATCTACTCCATCTGATTCTTTTTATGATTATTCTACAACTTTTCACGCTAAAAAAGCTGATGCAAAAACAGCTTGTGATGTTTTAGATTATACTACTAGCAACGGTACTTCTACAGTTACTGTTAATTGTGAGATTAAGTAATCTTATAATTGCATATTAAAAGGCGTTTAGATTTTCTAAACGCCTTTTTTATTTTGATTTAACAACCGCTTGACAAGTTGAGTATACGATTTTTTAATTCATGAAAAATATAGTTTTAGTTAGCTGTTCCCTTTTACTCGGAATAACCTTCCTATTTTCAGCTTATACCAAACTTTACCCTATTGAGCTGTTTGAATACACTATTGTTGAAACCGGCATTTTCAGTTGGAATAGTATTCCTTTTGTTTCACGGCTATTAATTGGAGTTGAATTTTTATTGGGATCCTTACTGTTGCTCAACCTTTATTTTTCGAAAAAGGAAACCTTAATTTTTACAGCTTTACTGCTGCTTTTCTTTACCGGTTACTTAATTATTTTGTTGGTTAAAGAAGGTAATGAAGGGAATTGCGGATGTTTTGGCGACACCTTAAAATTAACGCCGCTGGAATCTATTCTTAAAAATATATTTTCGTTAGCGCTTGTGTATTTGTTGTATAAATTTCATCCCGGAATCAAACTGCGGTTCCAAAAATGGCTATTTATTGCACTGCTTCTCATTTCACTTATAGCCCCCTACATATTTACTCCAATAAATATGATGATAAGAGAGCAAAGTAAAGAAGAGACCTTAAATTATGAGCTCGACTTAAGTGCTTTATATGACTCCTCCAGAATTGCTAAACCTTCGTTTGATTTAATGCAAGGAAAAAGAATTATTGCATTTCTAAGTTTAACTTGTCCACATTGTAAACTGGGTGCATTTAAGCTTCATTTGATGCATAAAAACAACCCTGCATTGCCCATTTATTTTATCCTTAACGGCGATGAAGAAAAGTTACCGGCATTTTTTGAAGAAAGTAAATCTGCCGACATGCCCTATTCGTTTATGACGGAAAAAGAAGGATTTGTAAAATGTGCTGGAGTGAGACTACCTGCCATATTATGGGTAGACAATGGCCGTGTTATCAAAAAAGTGAAATACAAATATTTAAATCAAAGTGAAATAGAAACTTGGTTAAGCCAATAACCTAGTTTTAATTTTAACAACTGTTGATTCATAAGTTTCTGTTCAAGCTGTTTTCTTCCTAAGCAAAATCATTCAATTTTCTTACTTTTAGCCTGTAAATAATTCCTATGACTTGGCTAACTTCCCTCGGAAGATATTACATATTAATGACCCGCACTTTCAGCAAACCTGAAAAATTTTCGATATACCGAAAACAAATCATCAAAGAAATTGAAAATGTTGGTTTAGGTTCTTTAGGAATTGTTGCAATTATTTCGCTTTTTATGGGTGCAGTAATCACCATACAATCGGCCTTTGGTTTTGAAAGTCCGTGGATTCCTTTATACGCAGTAGGTGTTGCTTCGCGCGATAGTATTATACTTGAATTTTCACCCACAATTGTAAGCTTAATACTCGCCGGAAAAGTCGGCGGAAACATTGCTTCCGAAATAGGTACTATGCGTGTAACCGAACAAATTGATGCGCTTGAGATAATGGGAGTTAACCCTTCAGGATACTTGATTTTACCAAAGATTATTGCGGCCGTTTTTATCAATCCTTTTTTAATAATCATCAGTATGTTTTTAGGATTATTTGGTGGATATGTTGCCGGCATTTTTACACATGCTGTCACCAGCTACGAATACATCTATGGTATACAATATGATTTTCGTCCATTTAACGTGAGTTATGCGCTAATAAAAACGGTTGTATTTGCTTTTATCATCACATCAGTAAGTGCTTATCATGGTTACTATACCCAAGGTGGTGCGCTTGAAGTAGGCCGCTCGAGCACCAAAGCTGTAGTATATAGCAGCATAATAATTTTACTCTTTAATGTGCTAATCACCCAAATTTTGCTCTCATGATAGAAGTAAAAAACATTAGTAAAGAGTTTGCGCACAAAAAAGTTTTAAAAAACATTTCCATCAAATTTGAACAAGGAAAAGCGAATTTAATAATTGGAGAAAGCGGTTCAGGTAAAACAGTACTGATTAAAACCATGGTGGGTTTGTTTAATCCGGATGAAGGTCAAATTTTATTTGACAATCGAGATTTTACTTCAATGAACTATAAAGAAAAGAAAGAAATTCGAAAAGAAATTGGGATGCTTTTTCAAGGGGGAGCTTTATTTGATTCACAAACCGTAGAAGAAAATGTAATATTTCCATTATCGATGTTTTCGGAGATGAGTGAAAGTGAAAAACGCGACAGAGCCAATTTTTGTTTACAACGAGTTAATTTAGTAAACGCCAACAAACTTTATCCGGCTGAAATAAGCGGTGGAATGAAAAAACGGGTTGCAATTGCCCGTGCAATTGCTATGAATCCTAAGTATTTATTTTGCGATGAACCCAATTCAGGGCTTGATCCCCGTACCTCAATTTTAATTGACACACTAATTAAAGAAATTACCGAAGAGTTTGGAATTACAACTATTGTTATTACACACGATATGAATTCGGTAATAGAAATTGGAGACAACATTTCCTTTATTTACAAAGGCGAAAAATGGTGGGAAGGCAATAAGTCTGAAATTCTTAAAAGCGATAATAAAGAATTAAATGACTTTGTGTATGCAAGTAAATTTATGAAACGAATTAAAGTTGGTTTATAAAATTACATGCGTTCAGGAACCTCTATTCCAAGAAGTTTCATTGAATTTTTTATAACCTGAGCACAAAATAAACTCAAGTTAATTCTAAATATTCTGGTAGTTGAATCCTCTTCTTTCAGTATAGGAAAATCGTGGTAAAATGAATTGTAATTTTTAACCAATTCATAAACATAGTTTGCCACAAGAGCAGGACTATACGTTTCGGCAGCTTGATTAATAACGGATGGAAAATCATACACCATTTTTACTAATTCTCGCTCTTTGTTTTGTATTTCCATTGGCATCTTTAGCGGCTCAATAGCGCTAGCAGCTGCCTTTTTCAACAATGAATTAATACGCGCATAGGTGTACTGAATAAAAGGTCCGGTGTGCCCATTAAAATCAATCGATTCAGCCGGGTTAAAAAGCATTTTCTTTTTAGGGTCCACTTTTAACATAAAATACTTGAGTGCACCCATGCCAATTGTTCGAAATAAATCATTGGCTTCAACTGAATCAAAATCATCAATTTTACCTAATTCACGTGTAGTTTTATCGGCAGTTAAAATCATTTGTTCCATTAAATCATCAGCATCTACTACAGTGCCTTCCCTTGATTTCATTTTACCTTCGGGCAATTCAACCATTCCATAACTTAAATGATATAATCCATTCGCCCATGTGTAGCCTAGCTTTTGTAGTATTAAAAAGAGTACCTTAAAATGATAATCCTGTTCATTCGCAACCACGTAAGCTAAGTTTGAAAAGTGATAATCGTTTGCGCGTAAAACAGCAGTACCAATATCTTGAGTAATGTAAACTGAAGTACCGTCGCTTCGCAACAAGGTTTTTTCATCTAAACCATCTTTGCTGAGATCAATATAAATTGAACCATCCGCACGTTGCTGCATAATTTCTCTTTGAAGCCCATTCAAAACTATTTCTTTGCCGTATAAGTAGGTTTGGGATTCATAATATATTTTATCAAAATCAACTCCGAGTTTTGCATAGGTAATATCAAATCCATCATACACCCAGCCATTCATTTTATTCCACAAAGCCAATGTTGCTTCATCTCCATCTTCCCAATCGCGCAACATTTGTTTCACTTCAAGCATCAATGGAGCGTTTTTCTCAGCTTCTTCCTTGGTGAGACCTTGTGCCATTGAATCATTCACTTGCTTTTTATAGTGCTTATCAAATTCAACGTAGTATTTACCAACTAAGTGATCTCCTTTCATTCCGCTACTTTCAGGAGTTTCACCCGCGCCGTATTTTTTCCAGGCCAGCATACTTTTGCAGATGTGAATTCCACGATCGTTTACAATATTTACCTTAATTACTTTGTTGCCATTTGCTTTTAATATTTCGCATACTGAATATCCTAAAAGGCAATTTCTAACATGTCCTAAATGAAGTGGTTTATTAGTATTCGGTCCGCAATATTCCACCATTTGAATCTTAGAACTTTCATTTATGGGAGTATATCCAAAGCTGCTATTCTTATAATTAGAGGTAAAGAATTCCCACCAATATTCATTGGATAATTCCAGGTTCAAAAAACCTTTCACAACATTAAAGGAAGTGATTTCTTTCATCTCTTTTTGCAACCACTCTCCTATTTTTTGTGCTGTATTTTCGGGTGACAGTTTAGAAGCCTTCACAAAAGGAAACACAACCAATGTAAAATCACCTACAAATTCTGATTTGGTTTTTTGAACGGCTGCCTGAGCGGGACTAACAGTTATATTAAATAATATAGAAACAGCTTCAGCAATTTTAGAAGTGATCTGATTTTCAATTTTCATGTATAAACTACTTACAAGTGGCAATGCATATAACTGCCTTTTAATTGTTGAACAAACAAAGTTGATTGAGATGACGCAAAGAATAATTCAATTTCTTCCTCTGAATTTACTAGTAACTAAACTCTTTTTTTTGAACTAAATTCTACCGAAACTCGCATCAAACAACCAATAATTTTATTAATTGGTTAATTGTGAAACTACTTTCTGTAGGATTTCAAAAGTATTTTCAGCCATCAAATTTTCCTTGTCTAAGGTTGGATTCACTTCACAAATTTCGAAACAACATACCTTTTCATTTTGAATCAATCGAACACATAAACTACCTGCTTCCTTTTCGGTAATACCGTTTCTTACCGGAGTACCGGTTCCTTTTGAAATAGATGAATCCATGCTATCCACGTCAAAGGAAATATAAATTAAATTACACTGACTCAAGTGCGACAATGCTTCACGGGCAATTTTTTCAACCCCGTTTCGCTTGACTTCAGCGGTTGTAAATGCTTTTACCTTGTGCTTTTTCAATAAAAAAGATTCTTCGGGTTCAATATCTCGAACACCAATGTAAACAAGGTCTTTATAATTTATTTTTGGAGAAATATTTCCTAATTTTTTCAATTTGTTCCAAAGGTCAATCGTGTCTTTATCGGGTTTATTCATTTTGTTCGACACATTGTCTTCAGATAAACTTATAGCCAAAGGCATACCATGCATGTTGCCGGTAGGTGTAGTAAACGGTGAATGAATGTCCGCATGTGCATCGATCCAAATTACCCCTAAACGCTGTTTGGGATAGGCCATACGAATACCGGCAATGGTTCCACCTGCAGTGCTATGATCGCCGGCCAGTACTAAAGGGAAGCCGTTTTTTTTAAGGGTATTTGACACTTCAGCTGAAAGTTTTTCATACAGTGATAACACACCTTTTATTCTTTTTGCATAAGGGCTTCCCTGTGTTTCAAACAATAATTGATTTTGGTGCGGAATTTCAACCGAATCGATTTGTTTAAACAAGGTACTGCCGTAGTCTAAAGCCGCTATTTTAATGGCATCCACACCCAGGCTTGCCCCACGGGTTCCGGCACCTATTTCAGATTTCACTTCAATAAATTTTAACTTCTTCATATAATTTAATAATTAGACATCCACGACTCAAAAATAAATCAAAAAAATACTAATAATAATTGCATTTTTACACACCCAAATCTAAAATGGCAATCATCACATGCAAAGCAAGTATAGCGATTTAATTCATCAAACATTTGACTTTCCACAAGAACCTTTTAAGGTTGTGGACGATGAACTTTATTTTAATGATATTCCTTTAATGGAAATCATTAAAAAATACGGTACCCCGTTAAAAATCTCCTACCTGCCTAAAATAAGTTCGCAAATTCAAAAAGCGAAAAGACTTTTTAATGTTGCCATTGCCAAAGCCGATTACAAAGGAACTTATAGTTATTGCTACTGTACCAAAAGTTCGCACTTTTCGTTTGTTCTTGATGAAGCATTAAAAAACAATGTTCACCTCGAAACCTCTTCTGCTTTTGATATACCCATAATTAAAAATTTATACCAAAATCAAAAGATAAACAAAGATACATTTATTATTTGTAACGGCTACAAACGCCCTACTTACACACAATACATTGCTGAATTAATTAATGATGGTTTTAAGAATGTGATTCCTGTTCTGGATAATAAAAATGAAATATTGGCTTATGAAAAATCTGTAAAAGGCAAGTGTAAACTAGGAATTCGCATCGCTGCCGAAGAAGAACCCAATTATGAATTTTATACCTCGAGATTAGGTATTCGCTATAAAGACATTCTTGATTTTTACGTCCAAAAAATAAAGCCGAATGCAAAATTTGAATTAAAAATGCTTCACTTTTTTGTAAATAAAGGCATTCGGGATACTTCTTATTATTGGACCGAACTAACTAAATGTATAAATGTATACTGCGAATTAAAAAAAGTTTGTCCCGAACTCGATTCACTCGATATAGGCGGTGGATTTCCAATTAAAACTTCATTGAGCTTTGATTACGATTACGAATACATGGCCGAACAAATTGTTCAACACATTAAAAAAATATGTGAAGAAAAAGAAGTTGCTGAGCCCAATATTTTTACTGAGTTTGGAAGCTTTACTGTTGGTGAAAGTGGTGCTGTGCTTTATTCTACTGTAGAACAAAAACAGCAAAACGACAGTGAGATTTGGAACATGATTGATAGTTCATTTATCACCACTTTGCCCGATACCTGGGGTATTAAACAACGCTTTATTTTATTAGCAATTAATAATTGGGATAAAGATTATGAGCGCGTTAATTTGGGTGGACTTACTTGCGACGGCGATGATTATTACAATGCCGAATCTAACGTTAATCAGATTTTTTTACCAAAGCTTGAAAAGAAAAATACTCAATACCTTGGTTTTTTTCATACCGGCGCTTACCAGGAATCAATTGGCGGCTATGGAGGAATTCAACATTGCTTAATACCTGCTCCAAAACATGTAATTGTTGATTTGGATGAAAATGGTGAAATCATTACTCGACTTTTTGCCAAAGAACAAAGTTATAAATCGATGCTTAAAATTTTAGGCTATTAGATGAGCGTTTCAATGATATGATTCTGGCTATTGGATATTTAGCTTCTGCATTTTTAGCTTATTCACTCATAGTAAGCAATGCACTTCGCTTTCGCTGGCTCAACATTGCCGGTTGTTTGCTATTTATCACTTATGGTTTTTTAATTGATGCTTTTCCGGTGATGCTGGCAAATAGTATTTTATTTTTTATTAACCTGTATCAATTATTCATTCTTTTAAAAAGCAAAGAGACCTTTGAATTGCTTCCCTTTGAGTCGGAAGGAATATTGGTACAACGTTTTGTTGAATTTTATGCAAGCGATATAGAGCAATTTTTTCCAGGTTTCAAATTTAGCAACGAAGCCAATAAACTTTCCTTTGTTGTATTGCGTGATTTAGTTATTGCCAATGTTTTTGTTGCTACAATTAATGAACAGGGTGAAGCAAAAGTTAAACTTAACTATACCGTGAAACATTACCGCGATTATAAAGTTGGTCGCTTTATTTTTGAACGAGAAAAAGAATTTTTACAATCAAGAGGTGTCAAAAAAATTGTGTACGAGGGCATGCAAAACAAGCAGCACCTACGATTTTTGAAAGTAATGGGATTTGAAGAATGTGACAAAAACGGCCAACATCGAATGTGTAAAACATTGCTTTAGTCAGTGCTTTTTAATTGTTAAAAGGTCTGTTTAAAACTTTCATCGACCAACTATCTATGCTGGTTATTTTCTTCCTAGTATTGAATTCGAAACGTAGATAGAAGTAAGGGTGAAGACATTAGACTAATAAATCAAATTCATGAGGTTTCGAATTCTTTACATTTCTATACTGACCATTTTGGCGTTACTAATTATGCTGATTGGTTGCAACACGTTTACAACCGGCAAAATTTCAGAAGGAACAATTGAATATGCAGTAAGCTATCCTCCTACCAAAAAAGATAATTTTATGACCAGTTTGCTGCCGGCAACTATCAATTATAATTTTAAAAACAATGAGGCAAGTGTTGATTTAGAAATAAGCATGGGCATTGTAACAACCTCATTAATTGCTAATTTAAATAAAAAACAAGTAACACAAACCCTTACAGTCATGGGTAAGAAATATGCTGTAATTTTAGATACTGTAGGAGTTGAAAAATTGATACAGAAAGAGCCTAAACGAAAAATAACTTTTTTACCAGATAAAAAAACTATTGCAGGTTATAATTGCTTGAAAGCAAGAGTCGATTTTGAAGCGGATACTATTCCCGATTTTGATGTTTATTATACGAATGACATAAATATTGAAACTCCAAATTGGAGCTCACCTTTTAGAGAAATAAAAGGGGTTTTGATGGAATTTAGAATTCAAAAATACGGTGTTGATATGATTTTAACTGCTAAAAATGTAATTAAAAAGGAGATTGAAGAAGGTCATTTTGAATTAAGTCCTGATTTTAAGATTATCACCATTGAAGAAATGGACAAAATGTTTGAAGACATGAATTGATTGGTTTAGAATACAAGTTAAAAAGGCACATCAGTCAACGATGTGCCTTTTTGTTTATACTAATACAGTCCATTTTACGTTATTAAATTTTGACTGTTGAAAACAAAATTTATTCTTTTCAAGAAAGCAAAAAAATATTCTGCACTTTTATTCAATTAAAAAGCAACATACCACAATGGCAGAAGCGAAAGAAAAAGCAGCCAAAAACACTCCTCCGGCACAGGAGGAAAATAGTGAAAGTAAAAAAACTAAAAAGTTAAAAAAGGAGGAAGTAATAGCCAGTACTTCATCAACCTCTTCTTTAAAATCGTTTGTTCGATTCTTAAAGGATGAACGTACTCATCGGGTAACCGGTTTAGCACTTTTGCTTTTTTCACTATACCTCTTTATAGCACAACTATCGTATATTTTCACTTGGCAAAACGACCAGGACAAGGTAATGGGTTCATGGTGGCAATTGCTAACCAATAGTGAATTAAAGGTTGAAAATTGGTTAGGGAAAATGGGAGCTATCGTTTCACATCAGTTTATTTATAACTGGTTTGGGATATCTTCATTTATTTTTTGCTATGTATTTTTTTTAGCCGGAATACGCATTTTGCTAAAAAAGAGAATAGTGCCCTTTCGAAAATCATTGCGGATATCGTTTTTTGCTTTGTTATGGATTTCGGTAACTTGTTCCTTTATTTTTACGAATCCTGCTTACCTTTATTTGGGCGGTAGTTTTGGTTATTTTAGCAATCTATGGTTGACTAGCATTTTAGGAACAATTGGAGCGGGTTTATTTATTGTAGCTTGTGCGGTTGCCTTTTTAATTGTAAGCAATAGTTTAACCTTTACTCCAAAAATTAAATCAGTAGAAGCTGCAAATACCAATGAACCCAAAATTACTACTGAAGTACAAAATAATCTGCCTGAAACCGAAGCAGAACCTGAACCAATCAATGTACATAAAAACATTGTTGAACGCATTAAGAACAAAAAGAATGCGCCTAAAATTGAAACCGAATTTACTTTTTCATCAACAGGATTAATTCCTGAAATTACGGATGTGCCGAATAAAGATTTTTTGGAATTAAATCTTGATGAGAAAGACAATTCACATCCTGTATCACAGCAAAAACAGGTAGTTGAAGAATTAACAATGGAAGTTGTGGTACCTGAACCTAGCCCAACCGTTGAAAATTCAATTGCAGAAGTTCCATTTGTAGTAGAAGAAAAACCTAGCACCACGAATGAAGAAATTACTGCCGAATCCATCATTGCAGAACTTCCACTCGAAGACTATGACCCAACACTGGAATTATCTTCTTTTCAGTTTCCTCCAGTTGAATTGCTCGAAAAACATGGGAGCGATACCATCACCATCAATAACGAAGAACTACAGGCAAACAAAAATAAAATTCTTGAAACGCTTAAGAATTACAGTATCGACATTGAAAAAATAAAAGCAACCATTGGCCCAACGGTTACCTTATATGAAATAATTCCAGCAGCAGGCGTGCGCATATCGAAAATTAAAAATCTCGAAGATGACATTGCGCTGAGTTTGTCAGCCCTTGGTATTCGTATTATTGCGCCTATTCCGGGAAAAGGAACGATTGGTATTGAAGTTCCGAATCAAAAGCCCGAAACGGTTTCGATGCGCTCCATCATTGATTCAGATAAATTTAAAAACAGCAGTTTCGATTTACCTATCGCCTTAGGAAAAACCATCAGTAATGATATATTTATTACCGATTTAGCAAAAATGCCGCATTTACTGATGGCAGGAGCAACCGGACAAGGAAAATCAGTTGGTTTAAATGCTATTTTGGTTTCGTTACTTTACAAAAAGCATCCATCACAGTTGAAATTTGTATTGGTTGATCCCAAAAAAGTGGAATTAACTCTGTTTAATACGATTGAACGACATTATCTTGCAAAGCTTCCAGACTCTGCTGAATCTATTATAACCGACACCAAAAAGGTTATCAATACCTTAAATTCGCTCTGTATAGAAATGGATCAACGCTATGATTTATTGAAAGATGCGGCAGTTAGAAACTTGAAGGAATACAATGCCAAGTTTATTTCCCGAAAACTACTTCCAACCAATGGACATAAATTTTTGCCTTACATTGTTTTGGTTGTAGATGAGTTTGCCGATTTAATCATGACCGCAGGAAAAGAAGTTGAAACACCCATTGCTCGACTTGCCCAATTAGCCAGAGCAATAGGTATTCACTTAATAATTGCGACACAGCGCCCATCCGTGAATATAATTACAGGTACCATTAAAGCCAATTTCCCTGCCCGTATTGCTTTTAGGGTAAGTTCAAAAATAGATAGCCGCACTATTCTTGATTCAGGAGGTGCCGACCAGTTAATTGGTCGTGGAGATATGTTGTTAAGCACCGGAAATGACTTAATACGCATACAATGTGCATTTGTGGATACACCGGAAGTAGATAAGATAACTGAATTTATTGGTTCACAACGTGGCTATCCTGATGCCTTCTTACTACCTGAATACATTGATGAAACAGCCAGCGGCAGCAATGAAGATTTTGACCCATCGGAGCGAGATGCACTATTTGCTGAAGCTGCGAAGCTTATAGTTCAACATCAACAAGGAAGCACTTCGCTCATTCAACGGCGCTTAAAGCTAGGTTATAATCGAGCTGGACGAATCATTGATCAACTCGAAGCTGCTGGTGTAATTGGACCTTTTGAGGGAAGTAAAGCACGACAGGTATTAATTCGCGATGAAAATAGTTTGGAACAATTATTGAATCCTTAACTTCGCATTTTTATTTTGTGAATGTGTAATTCACATACTTATAAATGAGTAGTAGTTAATGTACATAAATCGATTTACAAACCTCTTCCTATGTTAAAAAAAATTACCCTTGTCATCGTTGCGATTCATTTGCTTTCAGCACCTTATACTGCCTCTGCGCAAGTTGACGAAAAAGCAAAGAAAATTCTGGATGAGTTAAGCGCAAAAACCAAAGCTTTTACATCGATCATTGCTAATTTCTCCTATACCATCGAAAACAAAACCGAGAAAACAACTGAAACACAAGAAGGGAAAATTACCATTAAAGGAAAAAAGTATCGACTTGAAATAGCCGATCAAATTATTTTAAACGACACAAAATTTAGCTATACCATCTTAAAAGATGCGAAAGAAATTCAAAAAAATTTAGCAACGAATGTAGGAGGAAAATCGGGTGAAGATATAAATCCAAGCAACATATTTACCATGTATGAAAATGGTTTTAAATATCAGTTTGTAAAGGAAGAAAAACAAAAATCTGGCACTGTACACCAAGTAATTAAATTATTTCCTACCGAAGCTAAAAAACGAAATTTTCATACCGTATTGCTTACGATAGATAAAGTTAAAAAGCAAATTGTATCCATAAAAATTTTAGGGAAAGATGGTAATGACATGACCTATAACGTGAAAAAATTTGTTACCAATACCAAAGTGGATGATACTGTTTTTGCTTTCAACAGTAAAAACTATCCAGGGTATGAAGAAATTGATTTAACGCAGTAAATTTAGTACGTAGCATCGTATATAAAGAAAGGCAAAAGATCCTTTTGTTTTTCATTTCAAAAGATTTACTATCTTCACTTTCAACTGCCTTAATACAATATGTTTAATTATTTCGATTTTGAAGATATACGCCCTTATTCAGCTGAAGAATTTGCTTCTGCTTGGATTCGAATAAAGGATAACCCTACTTTTCACGCCGCACTTCAATACCTCTTTTCAGAGGACGAACGAAAAAATATAATCGCAGATTTTCCTAATTTTAACTCAACCCGTGATTTTCAATTGAAAATAATGCATCGGGCAATTCGGAATATTTTATCTCAATCAAGTGCAGGATTGAGCTCTGGTGGATTTGAAAACATTTCTCCGAATGAGTCGTATACTTTTATTTCCAATCATCGGGACATTTTTTTAGACTCCGGTATTTTACAAATATTATTGGTTGAACATGGACACGATACCAGTGAAATTACGTTCGGCAATAATTTAATGATGAACCAATTTTTGATAGATATTGGTAAGGTGAATAAGATGTTTACTGTTTACCGAACTGGCAATAGACGTGAAATTTATGACAACAGTATTCGTCTTTCGAATTATATGCGCTATGCCATTACTAGCAAAAAACAATCTACCTGGATTGCCCAACGAAACGGACGCACAAAAAATGGATGGGACGAAACACAAGTAGGATTGTTAAAGATGTTGCAAGTGAGTAAACCTGATAATTTTGAAGAAAGTTTTGCAGAACTCAACATTGTACCGGTTAGCATTTCGTATGAATTTGAGCCATGTGATATATTAAAAGTTAGGGAAAATTACTATTCATTAAAAGGTAATTATACTAAAAGTGCAGATGAAGATGTAAAGAGTATTTTGGCCGGAGTAACTGAAAATAAAGGTCGTGTGCATCTTCATTTGGGCCAACCGCTAAACAGTGTTTTACCACAAATAGCAAAAGAATCAGATAGTATGAAGGCGCTCAATTATTTTATGGATGCAGAAATAAGCGGAAGCTATCAATTATTCCCAACAAATTATATAGCCTATGATTTGTTATATTCAAACAGTAAAACTAACTCGCAATATACCGTTGAACAGAAAGAGTACTTTATTCATTACATGCACCAAAAATTAAAACTTGTGCAAGAAGATGAGCGTACATTACAAAGGCTGTTTCTGGAACTATATGCTAACCCTGTAGCGAACTCCCTTAAATTTAAACCTACTCAATTAAACAGTACATCGGAGGTTCGGTAGTAAAGCTGCTTCTACTCCAATCAACTCATATTCAATTTCACCTCTCAGGCATTTTCGTAAACAAGAGGTGATTTTTGCAAGCGTTCGACAGCTCTTTACAGTTCAAAAAGTAGATTTAATTTAAATTAAAATATTCGGTGGCCATCTGTTCAATGGCCGTTCCAATAGCTAAAGAAGCAGTAGCTGCAGGTGATGGAGCATTTAACACATGAATGGCATTTCCATTTTTTTCAATTTTAAAATCATCAATCATTTCCCCTTCAGGCGCCAAAGCCATTGCACGAACTCCTGCACGTCCTGGAACCAAATCATCCATTTCCAAAGAGGGGATCAATTTATGTAATCGTTTTAAAAATAATTTCTTAGAAAAAGCTCCCTTATATTCATCAAGTCCAAATCGCCAATGCTTTTTGAAAAATTTCCAAGTACCTCCGAAGGTAAATGCATCCACTGTATCTTTTAGTGAAAAATCAGTTTTACCGTAACCTTCGCGCTTAAATACAAAAACAGCGTTTGGTCCACATTCTGTTCCACCGTGTATCATTCGTGTAAAATGTACTCCCAAGAAGGGGAATTGAGGATTGGGGACAGGGTATATTAAATTTCTTACCTTTTTCATACCCTTTTCAGAAAGATCATAATAATCACCTCTAAATCCAACAATAGCGGCATCTGAGCGTGTGCCTTCTTTTTTTGCAATTCTGTCACTTTGCAATCCGGCACAAGTGATGATGTACTTTCCACTAAAATTTCCTTTTGGTGTAACTACAGTTGTGCTATCTGCATGCTTTTCAAAAGCAGTTACTTCATGTCCGGTTAGCACTTTACTTCCTGTGAATTTTGCACGAATTAATTCGGTGTATTTTCTAGAAACATCGGCATAATCAATGATTCCTGTGCAAGGCACCCAAATTCCCGAAATGCCCTCGCAATAAGGTTCAATTTCCTTTATTTTATTTGCATCGATTATTTCAAGCCCTTCCACATCATTAGCAATTCCGTTATTGAACACTTTGTTCATGTGTGCTAATTCGCTTTGCTCTGTGGCAACAATAATTTTTCCACAGATGTCATGTGCAATTTTATGTTCTTTTGCAAATAATACAAGCTCCCTACGGCCATCAACGCAATTTTTAGCTTTGTAGCTACCGGGTTTGTAATAAATACCTGAATGAATTACCCCTGAATTATGACCGGTTTGATGGGCGGCTACTTCGTTCTCCTTTTCAAGTACCAGAATTCGTTTGGATGGAAATCGTGTATTAATTTTATATGCGGTTGCCAGACCAACGATTCCCCCTCCTACAATAATTATATCGTATTTGTTGTTTTCCATATTGTAATAAATGAGCTGCAAATATAAACAGCCTTTTCATACAATACTTGTAAATATGATTGCTTGATTATGATTTCTATATACTACCCTTCAATACGCTGTTCACCACTGTAAATATTGAATCGTTCAGCTTTTACGAATCCTATTAAGGTAATATTAAAGTCATGGGCCAACTGCACGGCAAGGCTTGAAGGTGCACCAATTGCTACCACTATTTTAATACCGGCAATAGCTGCCTTTTGCAACAGCTCAAAACTGGCTCTTCCACTCAGTACCAATAGGTGTTCGCTTAATGGCAATAACTCATTTATCAAACCGTAACCAATTAATTTATCCAAAGCGTTATGGCGACCAACATCTTCCCGCAAAAAAAGAAAATTTCCCTTTAAATCAAACAGTGCAGAAGCATGAATTCCTCCTGTACTGCTAAAAACGGCTTGTTCATTTCGAATTGAATGAGCCAGTTGTTTAATGATCTCAGCCTTAATTAAAATTGTATCGTTGGGTAATCTTTCGCTGACTATCGATACTGCTTCAATGGATGATTTACCGCATACTCCACAACTGGAACTCGTATAAAAATTTCGCTCAAGTTTCTTCAATTCGGGATGTATATCAGGTTTCAGCGTAATTAATACCTTATTTAAGTCACTGTTATTTTGTGCAACACTTTCAACTTGGCTTATGATTTTTAAAATACCTTCTGTAAATAAAAAACCCAAAGCCAGCTCTTGATCATTACCAGGAGTGCGCATGGTTACGGAAACAGGCGTATTCATTGTTTGATTTACCTTTCCGTATTGCAATTGAATTTCGAGTGGCTCCTCTATTGCGACACTATCTTCAATAATTTCAGATTCGGTTTGACTTATGCGTTTAATTTTTACTTGCTTGATAGCTGTTTGTAACATATTTCAAAGTTAATTAATCTATTGTTATATTGATTAACAAACATTGCCAATTGATTGGTGCAGGTTAGCTAAAACTTTGGTAATTTCGCCTCCATTAGTTATCGAAATTCAACTATACATTTATATCAGTATTCAAATTAATTATACACATCCTATTAACGAATTAACTATTCAATGAAAAAATTTATTAAAATTTCAGGAATTGTTTTCATCCTGCTTCTTGCCATAACCTTGCTATTGCCAATTATTTTTAAGGATAAAATTATTGCTAAAATTAAGGAGGAAGCCAATAAAAATTTAAATGCAAAGTTAGATTTTGGGGAATTCGATTTGACACTGATCAGTAGTTTTCCTGATTTCAAATTTACCCTGAACAACTTAAGTATTGCAGGAATTAATGAGTTTGAAGGCGATACTTTACTCAGCACCGACAATCTCTTGTTGAATGTGAATTTGATGAGTGTAATTAGTGGGAGTCAATACAAGATTAATAGTATAGTGCTTGATCATCCTTCCATTAAAGCCATTGTTCTAAAAGGTGGCAAAGCTAATTGGGACATTACCAAATCTGATACAACTGCTGTTGCAACGTCCGGAGAATCAGCTCCTTTTAAAATGACTTTGAAAAACTTTCAAATCATTGAAGGAACTATAATTTACGAAGATGCGGATTTGGGAATTTCAACTCAATTGAAAAATTTAAATCATCAACTATCCGGTGATTTTACGGCCGATGAATTTATGCTTTCAACGAGTACGGATATAGCTTCATTTACCATGAATTATGGTGGTATTACATATTTAAGTAATGTTAAAACAAAAATTCTGGCTGATTTTGATGCCAACATGCCTCAATTTAAATTTATCTTAAAAAACAATGAGTTTAGTTTTAATGATTTAACTTTTGGACTCGACGGATACTTTGCCATGCCCAAAGAAGATATGGATATGGACTTAAAATTCAATGCAAAAAAAGCTGATTTCAAATCCTTTCTTTCATTAATTCCGGGAACCTATACCAAAGATTTTGCGAATGTAAAAACTTCCGGAAAACTTGCCTTTGATGGTTTTGTAAAAGGAATTTATTCTGAAAAAACGATGCCTTCTTTTGGTGTAAAGATTAACATTGATAATGCCATGTTTAAGTATCCAAGTTTACCAAAATCGGTAAACAATATTTGGGTTGATGTAAACATTAAAAACAAAGATGGGGAACCAGATCATACTATTATTGATATCAATAAATTTCATGTTGAAATGGCTGAAAACCCTGTTGATATGCGAATGCACATAGCCACTCCGGTTAGCGACCCGAATATAGATGGGGAAATAAAAGGAAAAGTTGTATTGAATACAGTGAAAGAATTTATTCCGTTAGAAGCTGATCAAAAACTGAGTGGCACCGTGATCGCGGATATTGTTTTAAAAGGAAGAATGAGCAGTATAGATAAAAAGCAATACGAGAATTTTACAGCCAAAGGTCAAGTTTCGGTTCAAGACATGGATTACAAAAGCAAGGATACACCATACGGTATCAACATAAAAAATGCAGTGCTAAATTTTACACCTCAGCAAGTTGAACTGGCACAATTTGATGCATTACTTGGCAAAAGCGATTTACATGCAAATGGAAGTATGGAAAATTTTATTGCTTATGCATTGCAAGATGATAAACTAAAAGGTCGTTTCGTTTTTCAAAGCAGCTTTCTTGATTTGAACGAATTAATGGGCTCTGATGAATCAGCAACCACAGCTGATACTGCTACTTCTGAAATGATTGAAGTTCCTTCGAATCTTGATTTTACTATAAATGCTGCATTGGCAAAAGTACTGTACGATAACATGCAGTTGGATGCTGTGTCGGGAACAATAAGGGTGAAAGATGCTATTGCGAGTATGGAAAATTTGAAAATGAATCTTTTGGATGGCAGTTTAATTATGAATGGCTTTTACAATACGGCGAATTTGAAAAAGCCTTTAATGGATTTCGACTTAACAATTACTGACTGGGATTTACCGAAGACATACAAAACATTCAATACCATCGAAAAGCTTGCTCCTATTGCAAAATATGGTACCGGTAAATTTTCTGCCAAAGTGCAACTGGCTGCAGCCATGGATCATCAATTAAATATTGATTTAAAGTCGTTAACCGGTTATGGGAAACTACAAACTAAAAATGTTGTCATTTCAGGCTTTGAGCCCATCAATAAAGTGGCCGATGCCATTAAAATGGAAAAGTACAAACGCTTGGATTTGAGCAATACCAATTTATCATTTAAGTTTAAAGACGGGCGCGTAAACATTGATCCTTTTGATGTTAAATTAGGTTCAAGCAAACTTACCATCGCCGGATCAAATGGCTTTGATGAAAGTATTGACTATACCATGAATTTTGATATACCGCGCAGTGAATTTGGAAGTCAGGCAAATGCAGTAGTGGATGGATTGATATCACAAGCAAATTCAAAAGGTGCAAATTTAAGCGCAGGCGAACGTGTTGCACTGGCTGTAATGGTAGGAGGAACAGTGAGCAAACCCATTATTAAAACCGGTCTTAAAAATACAGCCGGAGGAATGATTGACAATTTAAAAGATCAGGCAAAGGCTGAATTTGACAAGAAAAAAGCAGAACTTGAAAACCAAGCCAAAGCTGAAGCTGAAAAATTGAAAGCCAAAGCCGAAGCTGAATTGGAAGCTCAAAAATCAAAAGCGCAAGCTGAATTTGATCGTCAAAAGAAAGAAGCTGAAGCCAAGGCAAAAGCTGAAGCCGACCGATTAAAAAAGGAAGCGGAGGAGCGTGCTAAGAAAGAAGCAAAAGACAAATTAAAAGGATTGTTTGGAAAATAAAATGACAAATTATTCTTCTAAAATTTTAGTTTTTTTACTTCTGTGTAGAGCCTAATTTAATGAATATGAGACAAAAAATTCTTTTGCTTGCACTACTGTTACATTTTTTAAAAGGGCAAGCGCAAGATGAGAAACAAGCTTGTTCATCCATCCAAAACCCGAAAGCAGAAAAGCTTTTTGAGAAGGGTATTGACAAAAAAAAATACGATTTCAAAGAGCGGAAAGAATTTTTACTTAAGGCAGTTGAAGAGGTTCCAGATTATGCAGCAGCATTAAATGCCTTAGGAAATTGTGCAATAACCGTTGCTAAGGGAGATGGAACATCATTTGCTCCGGCTCAAAAGTATTTTTCAAAAGCAGTGGAACTTTGTCCTGATGTAAATCCCTATGCCTACTTTTATTTAGGACTGATCGCTTATGGTGCCGAAAAATACGAGGAAGCAGGCAAGCACATGGAAAAATTTTTGACTTACGATGAAAGCACAAAAAAAGACGAAGACTATACCAAAGCCAGTAAAATCTTAAAAGAATCTAAATGTTTTGAGGCTGTTTTTAAAAATCCAGTTCCATTTGATCCCAAAGCTGTAAAAGGAATTTGCACGTATGAAGATGAATTTTTGGCAATGATGTCGCCCGACAATGAACAAATTTATTTTACAAAACGCTTCATGAAACAAGGTAAAAATGAATTAACTCCTCATCAGGTTGAAGAATTTGAATTTGCTACAAAAGGTGCAGACGGCTATACATCGGTTGAAGCATTGCCACCTCCTTTTAATATTGGAGAAAATTATGGAGGTACAACTTTTTCGCTTGATAATAAACACATGTACATTACCATGTGTAAACCCGATAAACGTGGCTCAATGAACTGCGATATCTTCAGTTCAGATTTAGTAGATGGTAAATGGACTGAATTAAAAAATCTTGGACCAAATGTAAATACAGCGGATGGCTGGGAATCGCAGCCAACTTTATCTTCGGATGGAAGAATATTGTACTTTTCAAGTGCGCGTGCCGATAGCAAAGGGATGGATATTTACAAAAGTGAAAAGAACGAGGCAGGCGATTGGCTGCCGGCTCAAAATCTGGGTTCCCCGGTAAACACCGATGGAAATGAAAAGTCGCCGTTTATTCATAGTGACAGTCAAACACTTTATTTTTCGAGTGATGGGCAACCCGGGTTAGGAGGATTTGACATTTTTTACACCAAACTCGATATGGCTACTTTTAATTGGCAACTTCCTAAAAACATTGGATATCCCATAAATACTGACAAAGATGAGCTTGGCTTTTTTGTGAGTACGGATGGTAAACTGGGTTATTTTTCATCGAATCAACTGAAAGGTAAAGGAGCTGGAGGATACGATGTTTTTTCGTTTGAATTATATAAAGAAGCACGACCAGAAAAAATACTTTTTATTAAAGGTGAAATTAAAGACGAGTCGAGTGCCAATTTAGCCAAAGCAAAAATTGAAGTGAAAAATCTCGATACAAAAAAAATAACTACTATTCCGGTCGATTCAGTGAGTGGTACTTATGCCGTAGTAGTAACCATAAAGAACAATGAAGATGTACTGCTTACAGTAAAAAATCCCGGCTCTTCATTTACTTCACAAATCATTCATAGTGCAGATTCGGTTATAGGTAAACCACAAAAACTTAATTTATCTATTGATTCAATACGTGTTGGTAGTACGTATAAGATTAACAACATTAATTATAAATCAAATTCGGCCGACTTAACACCTGAAAGTAAATTTATTTTAGAAGAGTTTGCTGCATATTTAAAGGAGCTTCCAACTATTAAGCTTGAAATACATGGACATACTGACAATGCCGGATCACCGGCTAGTAATTTAGCATTAAGTACCGACCGAGCCTATACCATTTATGATGTATTACAACAACAAGGTATTTCAAAAGTTCGCATGAGTTACAAGGGATTTGGTGGTACAAAACCTATAGCCAATAATGCAACAGAAGAGGGAAAGGCCAAAAATCGCAGAACCGAATTTGTGGTATTATCAAATTAAAACTCAGGATGAATTTTTTAGCTCATTTATATTTATCGGGAGAAGATACTGAATTACTAATTGGAAATTTTATTGCTGATTCAGTGAAAGGAAAAGCTCATGAAAAATATCCGGTCGGAATTCAAAAAGGAATTATTTTGCATCGGAGAATTGATACGTTTACCGATACACATACCATTGTTTTGCAAAGTTGCAAGCGATTATGGGATGAATACCGTCATTATTCACCTGTGATTGTAGATATTTTTTACGATCATTATTTAGCTGCAAATTGGAGCAATTATTCTACCGTTAGTTTAGCCTCCTTTGCTGATAATTGTTACCGCATTTTGAATGAAAACAAAGCCCATCTTCCTGATAAAACAAGCTATATGTTTGACTATATGAGCAAACAAAATTGGTTGTTGAATTATGCGCAAATTGAGGGCATTAAACGCACGTTAACAGGAATGTCGAAAAGAACACCCTTTGATTCAAAGATGGAAACAGCTGTTGAAAGCATGATTGAACACTATGCTGATTTCAAAAACGAGTTTGAACTTTTTTTTGAAGAACTTAGAAGCTACGTTGCCAATGAAACCATTAAATTGGCTCAATTATAATCCGTAAAACAAACGCAAACCAATAGCATTTTGTAATCGAGGTGGTGGGTTTACTTCCACCTTTATTTGCTCGTATGTTGGGGAATACAACAATTGGATTTTGGTTTTCGCATTTACATTAAAATTAAATCCAACGCCGGCGAATGCTCCAAAACCAACGCCACCCGGACGCCTGGAAGCAGCAGTTGCATTTGGTAAATTAGGATCATAATAAGTGGTAAGATCAATCGTGAGTGAATTAATTTGAATGGCATTTTTATCGAATTTTGCAAACGTTGCATTTAGTCCTCCTTCTACAATAAAATTTACCTTTTCATCAGCTTCACCTGTTAAATGCTGATATCCCACTTGAATTGCTAATCGCTGTTCGCCTCCATTAATTGCAAATGTATTGACAGTTTTTTGCAAATTATTACTATTGACTCTTGGCACAGTAGTGATGGTAAAATTTCCGGCAGCTGTAAGCTTGGAGGCATTTGCATTTATAATAATGGCACCATTGTCACGCACGCTGAAACGTCCGTTTAATCCAACATTAAAAGCTATATTATAACGCATATTTACAGGCATATCGCTTTCGGTAAATACCCAGTCACCATGCTGCACACCAAGTGCTTCGGCTATCAAATCTTGCTGGCCATTATATCCTCCGTATTGGTTTATAATTTTTGTGTACATAAAACTGTTGTAAAATGTATTTCTTTGACCACCCAAGTCAAAGCCGTAGCCATCGTATACATATGCAGTTTTATTATTCGCAAAATAGCTACCTACATATATTCCTGCATGAAATCGCTTGGATTTAACGGTAGTTTCCTCTTCGTTATATGTTTCCTCGTCGGATTCCTGAGCAATAGTTACGAAGTGGGTGTAACTAAACAAAAAGACTATGATTTGAAGTATTCGAAGTGACATCGTGTAAGTTTTAAAATGAAATATCAAGCACGAATGTATTTTAAAATTTCTTTAATGGCTCTAACAGATGTGTTAAACCGTTTAACTTTATTTCGTACATGGTTTGTAATAGCATTCCTAACTTACCTTCCGGAAATCCCTTTCGATTAAACCATTCGAGATAACTAATCGGCAAATTACACAGCACAGTTTCTTTGTAACGTCCAAAAGGCATTTTAACTTTTACTAACTCAATCAGTAATTCTGAACTTTGATTCATAGTTGTTATATGGAAGTTTTGAAAAGTGGTAGTAAAAATAAAATTTGTTTTGGCCGAAAAAATGTTTATTTTTGATTCAGCAATAAAATATTTTTTTGCTTTCGCACAATAAATAAAATTTTGCTGCGTTAGCACTTTAATTTTAACAGATATTAACCTCTAACCAAACGAAACCTCTTATAGAAAAATTTCTACTTTTTTAGTTTAATTATTCATTTAAAAAAGGAGGTTTCTATGCACACTTCACATCTCAGCGACAGCGAGCTTATCAACTTGTATCTTAGTGGCCATGAGGCTTCATTAGGACATTTAATAACGCGTCATAAAAAAAGTGTTTATACCATGATTTGGCAAAAAGTTCAGAATCGTGAACTGGCCGAAGATATTTTTCAAGATACCTTTATTAAAGTAATTAATTGCTTAAAAAAAGAAGGGTATAAAGAAGAAGGGAAATTTGTGCAATGGATATTGCGTATTGCGCGTAATTTGGTAATGGATCATTTTAGAGATTCGAAAAAGATGAAAACAGTAAGTGGTGGCACCGAATACAATATTTTTGATACCTTAAATTTAAAGGTTTCCAATGTAGAGGACAAGCTTATAAAACGACAAATTCATCTTGACCTTATTCGGATGATTGATGCATTGCCGCCTGATCAAAAGCAAATAGTACTCATGAGACATTATGAAGAACTTAGTTTTAAAGAAATAGCAGTCAAATTAAACATCAGTATTAATACAGCTTTGGGACGCATGCGTTACGCTATTTTAAGTTTGCGAAAACTAATGCACGAAAACAAAGTAATACTTTCGTAATGCACATAATAGATTCATAAAAAAACACTGTTGATCTTTAACAGTGTTTTTTTTTGCATTTACACAATATTCAATATTCATTGTCGTTAATAGGATAACCAAAAGAAAATATATGAACAAAACCTCTACACTTAAGAAAGCTAAACTTTCAACTTCTAAAATAAACAATGTGAATTCCGAAAGTATACCAGAGCCTTCAGCTGAAATTATTGAAGCCCTTTTAAATTACTCAAAAGCTTTGAGTATTGTACCTTCCAAAACTATCAAGCACATTGAATTGTTGTTGAATTAATAAATTGCGCATATTCTTTAAGTTAGCTTCGCAGCTTTTTTTATGTGTATCAGGCTATGCTGTGTTTGAATCCTTTATAAAGTTCAACTACCTGTATACTGTATTGAATTTTAGCTACTAACTTCCTGTATTCCTGAATTATAGAAGATTACTTATCGCGTAATATTGCTTGAAAGTTCGTAATTGATATTTTTAGTGATATTTACAGGATTGGAAAAATAAAGTATGAAGCTTACGCAAAAACAGCGATTTGGAAAGGTAATTGATTATTTTAGTAAAAATCAGCCACAGGCCGAAACCGAATTGCACTACAGTTCGCCTTATGAACTATTGGTAGCTGTAATACTTTCGGCACAATGTACCGATAAGCGAGTAAACCAAATTACCCCTCCACTTTTTAAGGCTTTCCCAACACCCGAGTTGCTTTCGCTAGCTTCAGTTGAGGAGGTTTTCGGATACATTAAAAGTATTAGTTATCCTAATAATAAGGCTAAACATTTGGTTGGAATGGCCCAGATGTTAGTGAATGAGTTTAATGGGAATGTTCCCTCCGATATTGAGCTTTTACAAAAATTGCCCGGAGTTGGCCGCAAAACTGCTAATGTTATAGCCTCAGTAGTATTTCAAAAACCCGCGATGGCTGTTGATACTCATGTTTTTCGTGTTTCAAATAGGTTGGGGCTTACTCTGAATTCAAAAACTCCGCTCGAAACTGAAAAGAAATTGGTACGCTATATTCCTAAAAATAAAATTGCAATTGCTCATCATTGGCTCATATTACATGGTCGCTACGTGTGCCTTGCACGCAATCCTAAGTGCACTGAATGTAAATTAAGCGAATACTGTTTGTATTTTTCAAAGCTTACCTAAGCTATTGGGTGGTATGATTTCATTTATAACATTCACTGCTGCATTCATTCGTTCATTCCCCATGCCTTTGATTATTATATAGTTAGCATCTGTTTTCTTTAACTCTTCTTCGTATTTATTAAACAAAAAAGTGCGCAAATGCGGATGCTCTCTTAAAGGATCTGGCTGCCAAGGTAGGTCTACATCCATTAATAAATGTAAAACATAATCAGAAGGTTTCCAGTGTTCACTTATAAAGGCAGGAACAGTATGAAACACATGCTGTGCCCATATTTTAGAAACTAATAAATTGGTATCGCAAAAAAGTATTTTGTTTGAAGTAAGTTGGCTGGATTGCTCTAATTCTAGCTGACTTTGGGCAATATGAACGATATCCTCCAACAAATACGGGCGCGCTAATTCGGCTATATAGTTGCGTGCGTATTCAGGTACAAATGCTGCACCATAGTATTCAGCTAAAGCCACAGTAAGTGTAGATTTGCCGGTAGATTCAGGTCCAACTAAGGCTATTTTTAGCATTTGAAAAGTGCAAGTTGAATTTTTTTGTGTGAATTCACTTTTGTGTAGGAATATATTTTACTTTTGGTCAAAGATATTTTTTAAAATCCAATCTACTAAAACCCAAACACAATGAAACTAAATTCGCTCAAAATACTTAGCTTAAGCTTATGCTTTGTAGCCTTTACGGGTATTGCATCAGCACAAAAAGCAAAAGTAGTTAAAGACAAATTGCTTGATAAAAAAATATTTGAAATTGAAATCAATGAAGATGGTGCGAAGAAGCCCAAGCCGATTAAAGATGAAATGAGTTTTACCGGCAATAAAATCAAATCGAAATACATGGACGAAAAATTCATGCTCAATTCAGGAATGTATACCGTTGAAGTAGATACTGCTTATGTTGAAGGTGAAACGGAAGGTTCTCAGGTACTTGAAAAAACGTTCAATTTTACTGCTGAAAGTGTAAACGGTGATAAAGAGAAATTAGCTTGGACAGGTTCTGTAACAGGTGAAGATATTGAAGGAACTATTATTTTATCTAAAAAAGACAAGGTAAAAAAGCAGTGGACTTATAGTGGTACACAAAAAGTGAAAAAGAAAAAATAACAGGTATCAAATTAAAAAAAGAGACAGTTCTATCCGGGCTGTCTCTTTTTTTTATCCATTAAGATTAATCTGCTTGAAGGAAAATAGTGTCAAAATTTTTTCGTGAAACTAAGTTTCTTGCTGCCTATTTATTTCTATTCTGTTATGTTGCATACAAAATGGAGTAATAAGATAAAAAGAATCAAATGTATTAAAGGGGTTTTATTGAGTGGGTAGTGGCTTAATTTTTTTAGTTACGATACCGAAATTCAATCCTAGGTTCAATTTTAAATTTGAATTATACAGTGATTTTTTACCGTCAAAAGGATCAAAATACACTCTAGGTCTGTTTTCGTATTGCTCCCAAAATTTTATTTTTTTATATCCTAAGCCACCAAAAAAATCGACACTCACTGTGCGTGCAATAAAAAGCTGAATACCTACCAATAAATTGATGTTGAAATTATTTTCACCTATATAATAATTATTGGCTCTGAAATTAGGAGTAGATAATTTAGCAAATGCATATGATACATGGGGAGAAATATAAAATCCTTGCGGGGAGTAGTTTTTACGAGAAGGGAAAAAACGGTGCGATGCCTGAATTCGAAAACCACTGATTTTGGCTTTTTGCGCACCAAAAATCCCAAAACTATCTTCCACTGCTTTATAGATAAGCCCTTTGCCTAAATAGCCAATGCCCAATTGAGTTGACTGTCGTTTCGCAGTGGTAAACTCTGTTAGCAAACGATACTCTCCGGTATACACAAGAGGTCCCCATAATATTGGAATGGGATTAAATTTGATGATTGCATGTATTTTTTGAGGATAATTAAAACGAAGCACGATACTGTCTTGACTATACGCACTCTTTGAAACCATATAGGTGAGCACAATGATTAGCATAAAAGTAAGTCTACTTCTTTTTCGCATGTTAAAATATTAGTCGTGCTTTAGGACTTGAGTAGAGTGATGCAAAATCTTGTTTGAGAAATTTATAATAACCACTTATTGCAATCATGGCTGCATTGTCGGTGCAATACTCAAATTTTGGAATATACACCTTCCATCCAAACTTATTTGTATTTAACGCATTTCGTAAACCACTGTTGGCACTCACTCCGCCTGCTATTGCAATTTGGTTAATACCAGTTAGCTTGCTTGCCATCGACAATTTTTCCATCAAAATTTTTAATATGCCATGTTGTATTGATGCACAAATATCGTTTAGATGTTGCGCACAAAAATCAGTATTTACTTTGGTATTTTCTTTAATAAAATAGAGCACGGCAGTTTTAAAACCCGAAAAACTAAAATTCAATCCATCAATTTTGGGAAGCGGGAATTTGAATGCAAGCGGATTGCCTAGTTGAGCATATTTGTCAATTAAAGGTCCGCCCGGATAAGGAAGTCCTAATATCTTAGCTGACTTGTCAAAAGCTTCTCCTGCTGCATCATCGAGGGTTTCGCCTAAAATCTCAAATTCAAAATAGTCTTTCACCAACACAATTTGTGTGTGCCCTCCTGAAACTGTTAAACATAAAAAAGGGAAGCTTGGGGTATCTTGACCTTCATCAATAAAATGAGCCAAAATATGCGCTTGCATGTGATTCACTTCAATCAGAGGAATTTGCAAAGCCGCAGAAAATGATTTAGCAAATGAACCACCCACCAACAAGGAACCTAACAAGCCTGGGCCTTGCGTGTAGGCAACAGCCGAAATTTGCGATTTACTTATTCCTGCCTTTTTTATGGCAGCATCTACTACAGGAATAATGTTTGATTGATGCGCTCTTGAAGCCAATTCAGGAACAACACCCCCATATTGTTCGTGTATTTTTTGACCGGCTACAACATTGGCAAGAACTTTGTCATTAACTAAAATAGCCGCACCTGTATCGTCACAGGATGATTCGATTCCCAGAATAATGATTGGTTGCGGCATAATTAATAAATTTGCAACAAAGGTATTGTATTGATTGGAATTTTTTGAAATCGTTCTTTTTCAATTTCAACAAAACACTTTTTACAATTTTTCATTACAGGTCGATTTTGGCTTGTATTAATTCAGTTAATTCGTATTGTTATTAAACGACTCATTAAAATATTAAAAGCTATTGTTGCTTTACTACTGCTGCTGCTATTGGGCGTTTATGCCCTCATGCGGAGCAGTGTATTGCAAACCATGCTAGTTCATAAAATTAGCGACTACCTAAGCGACAAGTTAAAAACTGAAGTAAGGGTTGGAAAAGTGGATTTTGAATTGTTCAGAACATTTGTCCTTGAAGATGTATTTATTCGTGATTTACACAAAGATACCTTACTGTATGCCGGGCAACTAAAACTAGAAGTAAAAAATTACAACCTTCAAAAAAATGTGTTCATTTTTAAATCTGCTCAAATTAGCAATACCCGAATCAACCTTGTTCAATATAAAAACGAACACTATTTAAATTTTCAATTCATTGCAGATGCATTTAGTAACAACGATACTAGCCAAAGCAAAACTAAACCACTAAGTGTGTGGTGTCGCAATTTTGAACTAATAAATGTTGATTTTTCATACCGCTACCAAAACGATACTACCCCAAATTTTGGAATCAATTACAATGCTGCACATGTTAAAAACATAAACGCACTCTTGGCTAATGTATATCTCGATGGGGATACGGTTAATGCACATGTAGCTAATTTATCGGCCCGAGAAATAAGTGG
>DGQS01000032.1 GCA_002389785.1 Bacteroidetes bacterium UBA4408 | reverse complement strand
TTTCCTAAAAATTGGCGGGCATATATTGAAAAGCTTTCAATATAGCGTCGTTGCCCTTCGGCATAAATGGTATCAAATGCTAGCGAAGATTTTCCACTTCCGCTCAGACCTGTAATCACAACCAGCTGATTACGCGGTATAGTTACCGATACGTTTTTTAAGTTGTGTACCCGCGCACCAATTACTTCCAGTTGATCATGGTCAATTACCTCAGTTATTTTTTTTGCCATGTAGAAATTAGTTGGTTGAGCTGACCGAATCTTCAGGAGCCGATTCAGTTATATAAAATCGAAGTGAATCTTCGGGTGAATAAATGTTGTCGTTTGAAAAGTGCTTTTCAATGTAATCATAGTCTGTAAAACCCTTTTTAGGAAGCAAAATCACATAGTGTTTATGACTGGTATTTTGTAAATAATTTTTGCGCAACCAGGGATTAAAAATTTTCAAAATTTTATAATTTGCTTCTTGTGAAATGGCAAAATCGGCTAGGTTGCTAATACTTGTATCAACCGATAAACGTTGGGTTGGGATGTATGCATAAACATCTTTTTTACGCACTTTATAGCCATAGTTTTTAGGATGTTCTAATATTTCTTTTGCAGCCAATATCCTAAAAATATAACGCGCTGTTTCTTGATTCAGCAGCAAGTTATAGTAATTGTTTTGTTTTTGAATCTCTATTTGTTTGCTGATTCCTTCAATTCCCATGTTGTATGAAGCGGCAGCCAAAGTCCAGTTACCAAGTGTTTTGTATGCTTCTAACAAATACATGCAGGCTGCTTCAGTTGATTTTTCAACATTGTATCGCTCATCAACTTGTTCGTTTATTTCGAGGTTGTATTTTTTAGCTGCAGCTTCCATTAATTGCCAATAACCGGTAGCGCCAGCGGGAGAAATTACGTTCGTTAAATTGCTTTCTATAACTGCTAAGTACTTAAAATCATTGGGAACATTGTATTTTTTTAAGATGGGTTCAATTACAGGAAACCAACGATTGGCGCGTTTATGGACAAGCAAACTTTGAGATTGAAAATAGGTACTAACCAATAATTCGCGATCCAAACTTTCGCGTACATCAAAGTTATTCATGGGTACCTTTTCACCTGCAAACGATAAATTTAAAGGAATAGAAAGTGCAAATACTTGATAGCCATTTCTGAATTCATCATTAAATGATTCATCGCTGCTTAATTTTTTAGCGAAGGTAAAGAGCATTACCAGCAAAATAAGTGCAATTACAGAAACGGTTGATATCAGATGCTTTTTCATGTTGAAATAAAAAACCTCAAAAGATAGGATTTAACTCTTTTGTTCAGGTTTGTTTTTTAAGGTAGTGCTATACAGCAATCCAAATATGGTTAAAAAATAGGCACCAAAAATTATGACACTTAAACTGGTCCAGTTGTTTGAGGTAACTATGTAAATGCAAATCAAAAAGGAAATAAATGCAATGCTACCTAGCAAAAGAGCGACTTTGCGATCGCTCAATCCAAGATACGATAAATGATGGGTTGTATGATCACGTCCACCAACAAATGGAGATTTACCTTTTGCCAATCGATTAATAACTACGGTAGTTGTATCGACAATGGGAATAATAAAAATAATGGCAGTTAATAACAATTGTTTACTTGGCGAAAGTAGTCCGGCATTAAACGGTGTATTCCAAAAATAAGTAATTCCAACCGCAGACAATAAGGCTCCCAAAAATTGACTTCCGGTATCGCCCATGTATATTTTAGAAGGATGCCAATTATAAAATAGGAATCCAAGTATCGACGACAATACTCCAATTAAAATCATGAAATTAACTGAATCAACTTTCCCGATAAAATAAGCAACAAATAAGGCAGAAATAATAATGAATACCGAAACTAGCGAAGTAATCGCATCCATGTTGTCGAGCATATTTATTGAATTCATGATTCCAACTACCCATAAAATGGTCAACGCATAATTTAAATACACATTGTCGAACAAAGTAATATAGGTACCGCTGAAAATTAGTATTAGCGCACAAATAAGCTGAGCTGAAAATTTTAAATACGGACGAGTATTGTAGGCATCATCTGCCAATCCAACAATAAAACCGAGAGAAGAAGCAAGTAAAATTCCTAAAAATTGTTGTTTGTGAAAGATGGTTTTATCTTCCGAGAAAATGGAATAAATTGAAATGGAAAGTAAAAAAATGATGTAAAAAGAAATCCCACCAAAGGCAGGTTTAGACTTTGTTTCCCATCGAACCATGCTTTCGTCAACATGGCGCATTCCTAAATTTTTTGAGAACTTAAGAAAGAGCCTGTTTATCAGAATTGAAAACACAAGCGAAACACAAAAAAAGAGAATATATAATGTTGTTGTTGATGTTGATAGTAGCATAATCAGGTTTGAAAATAATTAGTTTCAACCATTAAAACAAACTTTTAAATTCAGAAAAAGGTTGACCTGCTTGATCTTTTTCTGATAAAACAGGATCGGCAATACCCCAGTTAATTGCCAAGCCCTTGTCATTCCATAAAATAACTCCTTCTGAAGCCTTGTTGTAGTAATGCGTGCATTTATAAAAAAATATGGTATCGTTTTCGAGTGTCAAAAATCCATGGGCAAAGCCCGGTGGTACATACAAACAAGTTTTATTTTTTTCACTTAATTCTTTGGTAAAATGTTTTCCATAAGTAGCTGAATTTTTACGAATATCCACTACCACATCCAATACCGCACCTTTAATAACACGCACTAATTTGCCTTGGGCATGCGGCGGATTTTGAAAATGCAATCCACGTAAAACTCCCTTCTGCGACAAAGATTGATTGTCTTGAACAAAAGGCAAATTTATTCCCAACTTCGCATAA
>DGQS01000122.1 GCA_002389785.1 Bacteroidetes bacterium UBA4408 | reverse complement strand
AATATCTATACAATTGAATAAAATACATATACAAAAGTGATACAAAATCATTTAAGTTATCTATTAAGTCAGGTAAATAAGCTTCTATTTTACCATAAAACTTGGTATATATTCGGATTAAACTCATTTCTAGAGCTTTACAGGCGCCAAAATTAGGTATACCGTACAAATTTCACTTAAAGTACCATTGAGAGAGTTTTAACTTTAAAATCTTATCTATAAGTCGAAAACTAAGGACTTTTAAAACCAAAGCTTTCAAATGAGATAATTTTAATGGATTATTCACGAAATCCACCAAAAACAAGGGTTTACGGTAATGCTCATTCATCAACTAAAGTTAAAAGTCAAAATCATACAACAAATTATAAATGATTTTCGACAGACTTAGTACATTCAACAAAATAAGGTTGATAATTTAGGTCTTGTTTAGTGGCAAACCATATCTATTTTTGGGTCAATATTTTACCACTTTAATGAGATAGTTAGGATAAGTTTAGGGTAGTGGTTAGTTTTGTAAAGCTAACTGAGTAGATTATGAATATAGTCTTGGATCAATGCTAAATCTAATCCTAAACCCTAATATTTATAAGGTTTGCCGTCTAACAAGACCCTCAATTATTAATATAAATAAAACAATTCATCTTTTAATGAATTTTTTGATAATTTTAAGTTAAATAAGTTATTACGTTAGACTATTTTGTGTGTGTAAGTTCTGTAAGAACACTTAAACAACGATTGATTTCTTTAGACGAATAAATATAAGAAAAGAAAACAAAGAAGGGTTGCTGTTTCTATGGTGATCAGTGAGCGCTATTAGAACTTACACTTTTAAAATTATAATAAAAATATAAAAATTAATAAAGAAAACTAAAAATAAGAAAAGGAAATTCCGCATGAAGTAGTGTTCGAAATAATGCCTTAAATTAACGTAATTCAAGCATATTTAGTATCAAACGCTGATAAATTGATTGTACAATTCCAATTATTATTAACCCAAAATTATTTCATCAAAATTTTTATCCACTCTTATTTTAACCACACCTACAGCAAAATTTTTCTTACCTAATTTATGAAAGCGCCCGTCAATCATAAATCCACTGCAGTTAAAGGGCAGCCCATGAAATATGATTTTGTAATGAGAATAACTGGTAGCGAAATCGCCACTGATGGATTGGCGAAAGACTAAATTGTTTCGGCTTCCGTTTACATAAAACCGTGTGTGTGAAAATTTACCATGCTTGTATCCATAATTATCGCCTGCATCTTCATACAACTCGCTTTCGGTTGTTTCGGTCGAAAAATAAACGTGCAAGGTAAGTTCAGAAATTTCAAATTCACCTACGTATTGCATTTTAGGATAATTGGGGATAACGGCACCCGCCTTAATAAAAATGGGCATTTTATCAATGGGGGCTTTGGCAGTTATTTCTTTACCTCCATGGTATAAAGTATCGTCCCATTGATAATACCACAAACCTTTTGGAAGATACACTTTACGCTTGTCGGCATATTGTTCTAAAACCGGACAAACTAGTAAATGATCACCGAAACCAAATTCGTCCATCCGATTATGGGTATGCGGATCATACTGGTCCATAAAGCAAACCGGGCGAATCATTGGTGTACCGGTTCTTACATTTTGCCAAAAAGTGGTGTAGATATAAGGCAATAAATGATACCGTAATTGAATAAATTTTCGAATAATAAATTCGTGCTTCGCTCCAAACGACCAAGGAGCCTGCTCAAAAGTTGTTTCATTTCCTGCTGAATGGGTCCTAAAAAATGGATGAAAAACAGCAAGTTGAATCCATCGAGTATACAATTCAGCATCCGGCTCACCAATAAAACCGCCTATATCTGATCCGGCGAACGAAATTCCTGAAACACTTAATCGTTGCATTTGCACATTGGCAATCCATAAATGTTCCCATGTTGCTTGATTGTCGCCCGTCCAAACCGACGAATAACGCTGAGCTCCACTAAATAGTGAACGGGTGATAACAAAGGGTCGATTTGGCATCAAAAACTTTTTTATACCTGCATGTGTCGCACGTGCCATTTGCATTCCGTAAACATTGTGCGCTTTACGATGGCTGCATGGGTTTCCATCATAATCGTGGCGCACATCCTCCGGAAAAGTACCAATTTCAAAAACTGCGGGTTCGTTCATATCGTTCCAAACTCCCCGTACGCCGGCTTCAACGAGTCCTTCAAATAATTCTGCCCACCATTCCCTTACTTCCGGTTTTGTAAAATCAGGGAAGGCACATTTACCGGGCCAAACATCACCAATCATCAATGCTCCATCGGCTCGTTTACAAAAATAATTTTTTGCTATGGCCTGCTGGTAAACCGGATAATCGTTGTCAACTTTAATTCCCGGGTCAATAATCACAATTGTTTTAAATCCATCCTCGGCCAATTCTTTTATCATGCGTTTAGGTTCCGGAAAATATTCCTTGTTCCAGGTAAAACAACGAAATCCATCCATGTAATCAATATCGAGGTAGATGGCATCACAAGGAATTTTTCTGATACGAAACTCTTTGGTTATTTCTTTCACCTTACTTTCAGGGAAATAACTCCATTTACATTGATGATAACCTAATGACCAAAGTGGCGGCAATTCGGGCTTACCGGTTAATGAAGCGTAATTTTTTACCACTTCAATAAGTTCCGGCCCATAAATAAAATAATAGTTCATTTCTCCACCCCGTGCCCAAAAACTAACTGTTTCACTCTGTTCTTTGCCGAAATCGAAAATGGTGCGAAAAGAGTTATCGAAAAATATTCCGTACCCAATTCCATGATGCAATCCCATGTAAAAGGGTACATTTTTGTACAAAGGATCTTGGTCTTTAGCAAACCCATAAACATCTGCTCCATAATTTTCGAAACGTTTACCACGCAAATTAAATTCAGTAGGCTTATCACCCATACCGAAGAAACATTCGTCTTCCTGAATTTTTTTACTGCAATACACTATTTTTCCACCTTTCCATAAATAATGTTGCCAATGAAATCCCAATTCATCATCCAAAATAAGGTTGCTGTCGTTGTCAAACATTTTTATTTTACAATCGCTTTTGTTGATCTGGCAAGTAAGATCGGATGTTATTATTTCATAACAATCATCATACTCCACAAAGTCCAAATGAATAATGTTGTCCTGTATATGTTCTTGTATCGCATACGAAAAGTCCTTTTCAAAAAAGCCATCTGCTGCGTAACGAAAGCGAATTATTTTATCTGATTGTACCCTAATTTCTAGAATTGTTTCACTTGTATCAAAGTAAAAATAATTGCCATGTTTTCTAAATTTTTTAATGGTATCGGGAAAGTATTTTATTGAATATTTATCGGTTTTAGGCTGCATAGAATAATAGAAATTATTGTTTTAAATTTGTGAGAAATTTAACTTGCGAGTCTGCAAAAATATAGTTATTAATCAGATATCAAATTAACACTTTTAATACTGCATTTTGAAAACTAAACCCAAGGTACTCATGTTTGGCTGGGAATTTCCACCGGTAATAAATGGTGGACTTGGCGTAGCATGTTTAGGTTTGTGCAAAGCCTTAGCACCAATGGTAAATCTTAAAATGGTAATTCCTAAAAGTAATCCCGAGTATGCGGTAAATTATATGGAATTAATTGGCCTTAATTCAGTAGATATTTCAACACTTAAAAAGAAAACTTCGAAAAAAGCGTTCAAAAAATTTAGCTCCCTAAACTACTTTGACCTTGCATTATCGCCTTATATTAACTTTACAGGAGAGGCTGAAATTAATAAAATACAACATGAAGTATACACCTCAGATTTAAAACAATTTGAAATTAACGAGTTGTATGGGTCTGACATCATTCGCAAAGTTTTAGAGTTTTCAAAAATTAGCGTAAAACTTTCTGCTACCAAGCAATTCGACATTATACATGCCCACGATTGGATGACATTCTTACCCGGTATGGAAATTAAAACTGCAACCGGCAAACCTTTAGTATTGCATGTGCATTCACTAGAGTACGACAGAAGTGGACCTGAAAATAAAAGTTGGGTGTATCAGCTTGAAAAAAGAGCCATGGAATATGCGGATGCAATTATTCCGGTTAGCAATTACACAGGCTCAATTATTGAAAACATATATGGTATTTCGAAGTCGAAAATTTTTCCGGTACACAATGGTATTGAACCGGTAAATCACTCACAATTAAAGCGAATAACTTCCGAAAAAATTGTAATTTTCTTTGGTAGAATAACGCGCCAAAAAGGTCCGGAGTTTTATTTTGAAGCTGCTAAAAAAGTGTTACAACATTATCCCGATGTTCGCTTTGTATTAGCAGGAACAGGTGATTTGATGCGAGGAATTATGGAAAAAGCTGCTGAAGCTCGCATTGGGCATAAATTTCATACTACCGGATTTTTAACCAAAGAAAAAATTAATGACCTCCTGGCTGTGGCCGATGTTTACGTTATGCCTAGTGTTTCAGAACCGTTTGGACTAAGCGCCATTGAAGCAGTACAGTACGGGATTCCTACTATTCTAAGCAAACAATCAGGGGCCTCAGAAGTAATTCACGGAACACTTACCATGGATTTTTGGGATGTAAATAAAATGGCGAATTACATAATTTCATTGCTCGAATATCCAACTTTGCGTAAAGAACTGGTAGATACTGCTTTTGTTGATTTAAAGAAAATCAATTGGACTTCAACAGCAAAGAAAGTACTCAAAGTGTATGATAAATTAGTATGTTAAAAAATTTACCGTTATTGATAACTGTTCAACCAATTCCTATTAGCATCAAACACCAACTATCTAAAATTTACAGCATCTAAAAACGAAATACTATGCCATCAGTTTGCTTTTATTTTCAAGTACACCAGCCTTACCGATTAAAAGAATATAATTTTTTCGACATCGGCCACGATCACTTTTACGAAAATGAAAAGCTCAACCGGGAGGTAATGAATAAAGTTGCCGATAAGTGTTATATCCCAACTAACAAAATGATGTTGGAGTTGATAAAAAAACACAAAGGAAAATTTCGTATCAGTTATTCCATTAGTGGTACCGCTCTTGAACAATTTGAAAAATACCGTCCGGATGTACTCGAATCATTTGTTGCACTTAGTAAAACCGGTTGCGTGGAATTCTTGAGCGAAACATATTACCATTCCCTAAGCTTTATTTACGACAAAAAAGAATTTAAACGTCAAGTTGAAAAACACCGCGATTTAATTAAAAAGTATTTTAAACAAAGTCCTACAGTTTTTCGAAACACTGAATTAATTTACAACAACGAAATTGCCAAAACCATTGAAGACATGGGCTACAAAGCGATTGTTTGCGAAGGTGTTGACCGAATTCTCGAAAACAGAAGTCCTAATTTTATCTATCGATCTCCCAATTGTCATTCTTTAAAAACATTACTTAAAAATTATCGACTAAGCGATGACATTGCATTTCGTTTTAGCGACCCTAATTGGACCGAACACCCTTTATCTGCAACTAAATTTGCTGGTTGGTTGCATTCAATAGCAGGCAATGGTGAACTCATTAATTTGTTTATGGATTACGAAACTTTTGGAGAGCATCAATGGGAATCGTCCGGCATATTTGACTTTTTAAGTCAATTGCCAACCGAAATTTTAAGCCACAAAGATTTTGATTTTAAAACCGTGAGTGAAGTAGCCGAAAAATATCCCATTCGCGACGATTATGATGCACACGACCTTACTTCTTGGGCCGATACCGAAAGAGACTTGTCGGCATGGCTTGGTAATTCAATGCAAAATGAAGCGATCGAACGCATTTATTCATTTAAGGAACGAGTATTGGCAACCGAACGAGAGGATATGTTGGATACCTGGGCCAAACTTCTTACCAGTGATCATTTTTATTACATGTGTACAAAATTTTGGGCCGACGGTGATGTACATAAATATTTTAGTCCCTATCAATCTCCTTATGATGCATACATTTATTTTATGAATGTGCTAACAGATATGGAATACGTGTTGAGCGAATTATTGAAACAAAAGAAAATGCCCAATGCTAAAAAAAATACGGCAGTTGATTCACTTGATATTAATGCACTAACGGTTGCAGCTGATACAAATGAACTAGTTACCAATATTGCAGTGGCAACTACTAATGCTGCTTCTTCTGCTAATTTAAAAGAAGAAGTTTTAAACAAAGTAAAAAGTATAGCTAAACGAGTGAGTACAAAGAAATCAATTACGAAAAGCAGTACTAAAAAAGTAATCTCGAAAGAAGCTTCAGAAAAAAAGAAAACTGCTTCTAAATCCAATGTAAAATCTGCCAACAAGGGTAAAAAAATTGCTGCAAACAAAAAAACAACAAAGCCTGCAAGTAAAAAGAAACCTTGATAAGCTAAGCTATCAGTTGATCTCCGAGTTGTTTAAAATCAATGCCATCAAAATTTCCTGAACTCATCATCAGCAAATTTTTATTGTTCCAATCTATTTTCTTTAAGTCAGAAACTAGGGCTGAGGCATCGGTATATACGGTTAAATTCTCCCCACCAAAGGCTGTTAGAACTTGTTCCTTACTTATGGGTTTAAGCTTTTTATGAGCAATGGTATGCGGATTAAAATATACCAATGCCTGATCGGCTTCCTTCATTGCTCCTGAGTAGTGCTGCAAAAATTCTTCGTTTAAACTACTAAAAGTATGCAACTCCATACAAGCAATTAGCTTTCGATTGGGAAATTGCTTTTTTACAGCAGCGGTTGTTGCTTTTAATTTGGATGGTGAATGAGCGAAATCTTTATACACAACTGTTGAATCATTTTGAGTCACTATCTCAAGCCGCTTACTAGCCCCTTTAAAAGATGCGATGGCTTCAAAAAATTGGCTATCCTTCACTCCTATTTCAGCACTTGCCAAACGCGCTGCTTCAAGATTCATTAAATTATGTTCTCCAAAAATGCGCAATGGATATTTTTCTTGATCTGTTTTACCTACTAAGCTGGTATTTCCATTTTCAATGATGTGGCGTGGTATTCCATAGGGCAATTTCTTTAAACTACCGCTTGCAGCTTCACCCAATTTTTTCACTTCTTCATCCTTCTCACAATAAATTAAGGTACCTTTCTCAGAAATTAATTGAATAAATTTTCGAAATTGTTCTACATAAATTTCAAAAGTTGGAAATACATTAATATGATCCCATGCAATACCACTAATAATGGCTATGTTGGGAAAATACAAATGAAATTTCGGTCTTCTATCAATGGGGGAAGACAGGTATTCATCGCCCTCAATTACAGCAATTTTAGCGGATTGGGTAAGCTTCACCATCGTATCAAAACCTTCAAGTTGAGCTCCCACCATGTAGTCGCAATCAATTTTATGAAAATTGAGAACGTGCAAAATCATTGATGTAATAGTAGTTTTTCCATGACTACCTCCTATTACGATTCTTATTTTATCTTTAGTTTGCTCATAAATATATTCGGGATACGAAAATATTTTCAAGCCTAATTTTTGCGCTTGAAGCAACTCCGGATTGTCGGCCCTTGCATGCATACCAAGAATTACTGCATCCAATGAATTTGTCAATTTTTCAGGAAACCATCCAATGTTTTCGGGTAAAATTCCATACTTAGCTAAGCGACTTTTTGAAGGTTCCAATATTTCATCGTCTGATCCACTCACCGTAAATCCCTTTTTGTGTAGTGCTATAGCAAGATTGTGCATTGCGCTTCCACCAATGGCTATAAAATGTACTTTCATATTTTAAAAAATTGAATTCAAAAGTATAATATTAAATTTGTGACTAAGCGTAAAATTCTATTACTTAACAACAAGCAAAAGTGAATTAACCTATGAACTTGTATACGATAAATACCGGCAATTTTAAACTCGATGGAGGAGCAATGTTTGGCGTAGTACCAAAAAGCATTTGGCAAAAAACAAATCCTGCAGATGAAAAAAACCTTTGTCCATGGGCCATGCGTTGTTTGTTAATTGAAGATGGTAAAAATTTAATTCTCATCGACAACGGAATTGGCAATAAACAGGATGAAAAATTTTTTGGTCATTTTGATTTGCATGGAAATGATTCACTCGAAAAATCACTCAATGCAGTGGGTTTTACAAAAGAC
>DGQS01000072.1 GCA_002389785.1 Bacteroidetes bacterium UBA4408 | reverse complement strand
TAAATGGGGTTCCGTTTTTAAAGGAAGCGCGAACTTCAGAAGTTTATTTTTCAGAAAAATATACCCGTCTAAATGTCTACATTGATTCAAAAAAGGCGAATCGATTTGATGGAGTGCTAGGTTTTTTGCCAAATGAAACAACCGGAAAACTGTTAATTACAGGTCAAGCAACTTTAAAGCTTAGCAATAGTTTTAATAAGGGTGAAGTGCTGGATGTTGACTGGCAAAAGCTGCAAGCAAAAACGCAAAATTTGAAATCGCGTTTACAAATTCCTTTTTTGTTTAGGAGTCCTTTTGGTGCTGATTTGGGCTTTAAATTATATAAGCGTGATACCTTATTTACAGATGTCAGTCAAAACATAGGTTTAAATTATTTGGTGGGATTGGATAGTTATTTCAAGTTGTTTTTTACTAATCGCTCCATTAATTTAATTTCAACGAGAGGTCTCGAAAATTTAACAACACTGCCACCCTATGTAGATATAACTTCTCAATCGTATGGTATAGGATTTCGTACCGAGAAACTTGATTTTAGGTTGAATCCACGAAAGGGATTTGTGTTAGATATTACGGTATCTGCCGGAAAGAAGCAGATTAAAAGAAATTTAAAATTGAATCCGGCAGCTTATGACAAAATTCAGGACCAATTAAAATCAACAGTTTACAATGGTGATATTTTGGCCGAATTGTATATTCCAATTCAAAACAGAAGTACACTCGTGATGGGAAATAGATCGGCTATTTTTGAAAGTGAACAATTGTTTCAAAATGAGTTGTTTCGTTTTGGTGGATTAGCCACTTTACGTGGATTTGATGAAGAATCTATTCTGGCATCGGCATATACAATCAGTAAATTGGAATACCGATTTTTATTAGACAGAAATTCGTATTTATTTGCATTTGCCAATCAGGCTTATTACGAAAATAAAGCAAGTAAATTAACCATACACGATACACCATACGGCTTTGGTGCCGGAATCACTTTTGAAACAAAGCCTGGAATTTTTTCGCTCACATATGCATTGGGCAAGCAATTTAACAATCCTATTTCGCTTAGAAGTGCTAAAGTGCATTTTGGAATTATTAGTACCTTTTAACAAGGACTTATGGTTTGTTTTGTAGATTTGCAGCCAAAATTTAAATTAATAACTATGAAAAAATTGTTGATGGCTGTTTTAGTAATGGCCGGACTGAGTGTTCAGGCTCAAGTAAAAGTTGAAAATGGACCAGCGCTTGAAAACGACCGCGACAGCAAAATGAACAGAATGTTGGGTGGTGATGATAATAGCTTTTATTGTTATCGAATAAAAACGAGAGGAAAAGGTACTTCTTTTTTTGTTGAAAAATATAGCAAAAAGACTCTTAAAGCCGAGTTTTCAAAGGAAATAACCGTTGAAGATGCAGAAGGTACAAAGATTGAAGATGTGGAGTATGCCGCAGGTAGTGTTTTTATTTTCAGACGAGAATTTATCAAGAAATCTGGCGAAATGGTTTTGTACTATCAAAATGTTTCGTCAAAGGGTGTTGTCTCAAACAAAATGGTTGAAATCACCACTATAAAATCTGATCATTATGAGTTCGTTGATTTTGATATTTGTGCCAATCCTTCAAAAACTAAATTTTTAGTTAAAGCTTGTCATAAAGCCAATAAAACGGCTAAGTATTCAACCGATTTTATGTTGTTGGAAGCTTCGACTATGAAAATTAGCTGGACAAAAACGGTGAATGAAAAACTTTCAGGTTCAAATGGTTTTTGGTCAGGTGCAGCAGCTGCAATTTTTGGAGTTGCTGTTAATACTGAAGATTTAGGTTTTATTGGAATGTTTTTAGATGACGCTGATAACATGTTTTACTGTTCAACAACCAAGGCAAAAGGAGCGGGAGAGAAAGAAAAAAGATATACCTTAAATCTAGGAAGTTTTTCGGCAGGTTCCACCACCCCAATGACTGCAATTCTTGGTTTTGACCAAGATTATTACGTGTCCGACATTGAATTTTCTCAAACTAAGGACAATGAAGTAGTAATTGGTGGATTTTTAAAAGATGTGATAGAGCGTAAAGGTCGTGATTTGGTGCAGGTTGGGATTTTTAGTTTTCGGGTAAATAAAAGCGATCTAAAGATAAATAGCAAAGCAATTAAAATTTTTGATGATAAGATTTTGAAAGCGCTTGAATCAACTCCGGCAAAATCAAAACGATATAAATACAAACTCGATTATATTTTTTCTGTTGGTTCTGATGTTTATTATGTTGGTGAACAATATGAATGGTGGGTGCAACAAAGATCTTCATCTTATGGATATGCAGGAACTTCTTCAAGCACTTACGAGTATGAATACATGGATGTAATCGTTGCCAAATTAAATTCTAAAGGAGAGTTTGAATGGGTTAAAAATGCTCCATTAAGAAACCATGTTAGTTTAACTGGTTATCCACACGTTTTTAAGCAATACCTTGCTTATGCTACTTCAAAAAACATTTACATTTTGTGCGATGAACATCCAAAAAATATGGAACGTTACGAAAAGGCTGATTTTGAGCCAAAGGATCTTAAAACTGTTTCAGGAATTCATGGATCTAACTTTGTTAGTACTGCAATTTCAGTTACTGATGGTAAGATAACGCATCAATTGGTGTTTGAAAACAAAGACTATTGTTTTGCGCCAATTCAGGAAAGAAATATGCAATTTATGCCACCGGAAGATACCGAAATATTTGTTCCATCTTCAAACAATGAACTATTCATTTATACCGAAGATAGAGGACGCGATCGTTTTTCAAGAATTATTTTAGAGTAAATACCAAGTTTCTAAAATAGCTCAACTTGTTACAAAGCCTGGAAACAGAATGGATGTTTTCAGGCTTTGTTGCATAGTTAAATGTACAAATCAACTCGAGCTGCTTAAATTTTTTGCAAATCGATTTTGCACTTTCCAATTCCTTATCTTTACCCAAAATATGTTTCAATGAATTTTGTTTTTTTAGCAATTGGTTTTCTGGTAGGAGCAGCGGTTGTTTGGCTTTATTTACAAGTGAAATCTTCTCAACAAAACACAGAAGCTGCATTAGGCCTTCAGAGTTTGGACAAGGAGCTGGCTATTGTTACCGAGAAGTTCCAAGCAGTTAGTGAAGATAAAAAGAGAATACTAAATGATTCATTAATTGAAAAAGAACAACTAAAGAATGAACTTCAAAAAGAGCGTGAATTGTTGGCGGTTGCGAATGCCCGTTTAGCGAGAGCAGAAGAGGCATTTAAAGGGATGAATGAAAAGCTGAGCAATGAAAAACAAGAAAAGGAAGCATTGCAGAAAAACTTGCTGTCGCAATTTGAAAATATAGCATCCAAAATTTTAGAAGACAAAAGCGTGCGTTTTACTGAGCAGAATAAAATCAATTTGGATATTATTTTAACTCCATTAAAAGAAAAAATAAAAACCTTTGAAGAAAAGGTAGACAAAGCATACAAAGAAGAATCGGCAGAGCGCATTACTTTAAAAGCAGAAATTAAAAATCTTGTAGAACTCAACAAACAAGTGAGTGAAGAGGCAAATAATTTAGCAAAGGCGCTTAAAGGCGATAATAAAATGCAAGGGAACTGGGGCGAAGTTATACTCGAAAAAATACTGGAAAGATCAGGTCTTGCGAAAGATTCAGAATACATTACCCAATTTCAAACCAGTAACGAAAGCGGGAAAACCATCAAGCCGGATGTGGTGGTACTTTTGCCGGACAATAAGCACATCGTAATTGATTCTAAAGTTTCTCTCACGGCTTATGAATCTTTTGTAAATGCGGATGATGAAAGCTTACGTGAGAAGTTTAGTAAAGAACATATTGGCTCAGTGAAGAATCACATTAAGTTATTAAGTGAGAAAAACTATCAGGCATCTTCTGAATTCAATACACCTGATTTTGTGCTCATGTTTATACCAATCGAATCATCGTTTAGTATGGCTATACAAAGCGATGCAGAACTATTCAATTTTGCTTGGGAACGAAAAATTGTGATGGTTAGTCCATCTACTTTATTAGCTACACTTAGAACAATTTCATCTTTGTGGAAACAAGAAAAACAAACAAAAAATGCCTTGGAAATTGCAAAACAGGGTGGAGCGTTGTACGATAAATTTGTTGGATTTGTTGAAGATCTCGAAAAAATTGGTAAGTCAATAGATACCACCCAAATCGCTTATTCAAGTGCCATGAATAAACTGCAAAACCGTTCCGGAAATTTAATAAAACGTGTACAGGATATTGAAAAATTGGGCGCAAAAACCACCAAATCGCTTTCTGATAAATACCTGGAAAAAAATGATAATCAACCTCTGAAACTCGAGCAATAGCTATGAGCAACTATCGATTTATACTGATTTTATTTACCTCACTTCTTGTTAGTAGTTGTTACGAAACTGCAAAAATTGCGAATCAAAATTTGGCTTTCACCTATGAACGAAACGCACAGGTGTTGCATCCAATGTACACTGTTTATCATGATTCACCAGGTCAATCGCAACTTCATTTTTCAATTAACACCCAGGAATTGCTTTATATGAAAAGCGTGGGTGCGGCTAATTATATGGCTAAAATTTCGGTCTCATATATTCTTTATGCTTCTTATGAATCTAAAGTTGTGCTAGACTCTTCATCAGTTGTTTTGGAGGATGATGCTAGTAAAGAAGAAAATGTTACGCTTCATGGTTCATTTGAGTTTAAAGCAGTTTACCCGAATCGGTATGTACTTGAAGTAGTGTTGACCGATTTAAACCGAAATCAATCAGCTGTTAGCTTTGTGGAAGTAAACAAAAGTGGAATCAATGCATCACAAAATTTTAAATTAACCAATGTTAAAAGTGGTCAAGTTCTTTTTACAAATTTTGTAAAATCAAACGAAGTTTTTCAGGTTAGCTATTCAAAAAATTCAGCGCAACGGCAATTACGTGTGAATTATTACAAGCAAAAATTTGTGCTTCCGGCACCTCCTTTTTCAGTGCAAAATTTTCAATCGCAGTCCCTTGTTCCAGACAGTACATTTGAGTTAATGTTGGATGAGAATTTTGCTGCAGATGTAAAATTAAGAAGTCGCGGTATGTACCATTTTCAGAGCGATACAGCTGGAAACGATGGATTAACCGTTTTTGTATTTCAAGATTCGTATCCTTTACTCACAACTGCCGAAGAATTAATTCCTCCATTAAGATACATTACAACAAAGCAAGAATTTGAATCCTTGCAAAATTCTGTAAATAAGAAATTAGCTGTGGATGGTTTTTGGTTGAACAACTGTGGGAATATGGATAGAGCAAAATCAGCATTAAAGGTATATTATAACCGAGTTCAAAATTCAAATACCTATTTTACATCTTACACCGAAGGTTGGAAAACAGACCGCGGTTTGGTATACATTGCATTTGGTTTACCAACTTCTATCTATCGTGATAGCAATGGTGAAACTTGGATTTATGGTGAAGAACAAAATAGTCGTTCATTAACATTCACTTTTTCAAAAATGGTGAATCCTTTTAGCGATGCTGATTATAGTTTGAACCGCTCTGAAAATTTTAGAAGCGATTGGTTTAGAATGATTGATGCCTGGCGACAAGGTAAAATAATAAACGAAAAATAGTAAAAAGGTGGAAAGGAAAAATCACGATCAAAATCCTAATTTTATTTTTGGAATACATCCGGTTTTTGAAGCTCTGAAATCCGATAAGGATGTTGAAAAAGTATTTATTCAAAAAGGAATCTCACCTGCTATATTTAAAGAATTAAGAGAATTATTAGGACGAAAGGAAACACCTTTTCAATTTGTTCCACCCGAAAAATTAAATCGCCTCACCTCTAAGACTCATCAAGGTGTTATTGCCTTTGTAACCGATATTAAATTTCAGGATATAGAACAACTGTTACCACTTATTTTTGAAAAAGGTAAGGTACCCTTGTTATTGGTTTTAGACCGAATAACCGATGTGCGGAATTTTGGTGCTATTTGCAGAACGGCCGAATGTTGTGGAGTTGATGCGGTAATTGTACCAAGCAGAGGAGCAGCACAAATTAATTCGGATGCAATTAAAACCTCGGCAGGTGCACTTCATAAAATTGCAGTTTGCCGTTCGCAAAACTTAAAAACGACCCTGGCATTTTTGCGCGAAAGCGGAGTTTCGATTATCGCTTGTACCGAGAAAACTGAAGCCATTTATACTACTCTCGATTTTACCGCTCCTACTGCCATTATTATGGGATCTGAAGATGAAGGTATTAGTGGGGAATACTTGAAGTTAAGCAATGCTCGTGCAAAGATTCCTTTGTTGGGCGAAATCGGCTCACTGAATGTTTCAGTAGCCTGTGGTGTAATTTTGTATGAAGCTGTTCGTCAACGCTTACATACAACCGTATAAAACAATTATATTTTCAGTACATGAGAGTTTTTAAATTTGGTGGTGCCTCTGTAAAAGATGCAGCTGCTGTGAAGAATGTAGCAGCTATTTTGCGACTTTTTCCAAACGAAAAATTAGTGGTGGTAATTTCAGCAATGGGCAAAACCACAAATGCTTTAGAGCGAATTACCGAAGCAACGTTTACCAATCGTGCTGCTATCGAAACTTTAATTGCTGAAATTAAGAAGTATCATTACAGCATTCTCGAAGAATTATTTGAAGATAGATCATCGCAAGTGTATGACGAAATTGCAAATGCATTTGTTGAATTGGATTGGGCAACCGAAGACGAACCTACTATGAACTATGACCAGGCCTATGATCAAATAGTTTCGGTAGGTGAAATCATTTCAACTAAAATTGTTAGTGCTTATTTGACCTCTGTTGGAATTAATAATAGATGGCAGGATGCACGCGACTTTATATGCACCGACAATACTTATCGCGAAGGTAAGGTAGATTGGAATGCTACTGAAATGAAAGCAAAAGAAAAGCTTCAGTTTACCACTGAAAATATAGTGGTGACACAAGGATTTATTGGAAGCACTTCTGAGAATTTTACAACCACACTTGGTAGGGAAGGAAGTGATTATACAGCTTCTATAATTGCATATACAATGAATGCAGAAGATGTAACTATTTGGAAAGATGTTCCGGGTGTGTTAAACGCAGATCCAAAGTACTTTGAAGATACTGTTATGCTCAGCCAATTGAGTTATCAGGATGCAATTGAATTAACTTATTACGGTGCTACTGTTATTCATCCCAAAACCATAAAACCTCTTCAAAATAAAAGTATACCACTTCGTGTAAAATCTTTTTTAGCACCCAACAACCAGGGTACTGTAATAGACTCAAATGCTACTCACAATGCTGTTCCCTGTTTTATTTTTAAAACTGAGCAAATGTTGATTTCTATTTCGCCGAAGGATTTTTCATTCATTGTTGAAGAAAATTTGAGCCAACTTTTTTCTGTATTTGCAAGCTGCAATCTCAAAATTAATTTGATGCAAAATTCGGCAATCAGTTTTTCAATTTGTGTCGATAACAATGAGCATAAAGCGGAACAATTAATTGAAAAATTGAAACAGGAATACCGTGTATTGTTTAATGAGAAACTTGAATTAATAACTATTCGAAATTACGATCAAGCCACAATTGACAGGGTTTCAAAGGGTAAAATAGTAATTCTCGAGCAAAAAAGCCGAACAACTATACAACTGGTAGTGAAAAGCAAGTAAGAAAAGTTCTACACATTTTAAAATACATATACTGTTATTTTACATTCTAATTTAAAACTAAATTTTTACACTTTTAATACCATTAACCCGAAATTCAAAAATTAACGACAATGAAAAAAAGTTATCTTATCGCACTTGCTTTGTTTACCATAATAGCATTTCAACAATCCATTGCCCAAAGTTGGTCGCTCGATTCAAGTTTTAATTCGAATGGAATTAATAAATTCAATTTTAATAATACAATCGATCGCTTATTTGGAAGTGTGCTTCAATCAGATCAAAAATTGGTAGTCGCAGGTCTTAGTAAAAGTGGCAGTAGTTTTCAATTATGCGTTGCTCGGTTTTTAGTAAACGGTAAACTCGACACTAGCTTTAGCAACGACGGAAAAGCCTATATTAGCATGGGTAACCAAAGTTCAATTGGAGGTATTACTCCCAATGTAAAAATTGATAACTCCGGGAAACTTGTATTAGTAACTTCAGGCAGAGGCACATCCAGTCAGGATGTATTGGTTGCCAGATTGAATTCAAACGGAACAATGGACTTAAGCTTCAATGGAACTGGAAGTATTTTTATAGATATGTTGGGCAGTAATACTCAGCCCGATATGGGAACAGATTTAGATTTTGACTCCAATGGAAATATTTATATTGTTGGAACCACAGGCGTTTCTCCTCCTTTCGATAATCAAACCTGTGTGCTTAAACTTTCTAGCAATGGTACTTTAGTTAATACTTTTGATTCAGATGGGATGAAATTGTATAATCCGGGAACTGGAAATGAATTTGGTATGCGCATAAAAGTTCTCAGCAATAATCAGATTTTGTTTGGAGGTGATGCAGGTGCTGGAAATTACTTAATGGAAATAGATTCGTTAGGCAATCAATTAACTAGTTTTAATGGCTCCGGATACATTCCGGTTACTTTTTCTGCTTCGTCTGATTTAGGAGCATTGGAAGTTGACAGTATCGGACGAATTTTATTAGGTGCTACAGTTAACACTTCAACAAGCAATATTGGTATTGCACGCTTTTTATCGGGAGGTTCTACAGATGCAACCTTTGGGACGAATGGCCAAAGTGAGTTTACGGTAGGCCCAGGTGATGATGTACTTACCGATATGAAAGTGATCGCAAATAACAAACTGCTTCTAAGCGGTTATTCCTTTAGTAACGCAACCGGGAGCGAAGATTTTATGGTAGCCCAAGTTAATGTTACCGGTGCACTCGACAATACTTTTAACAATGGTTCTTCCAATTTTATGAGTGCTATTGCTACCGGGGCAGTTACTGATATGTGTAACAGTATGGAAATTATGAATGATGGAAGAATTCTTTTGGTAGGAACATTGGTTATAAGTTCTGCAGTAAATGAAGACTGCGCTGTAATCCGAATTCGTAACGGTCAACCTTTGGGCTTAAGTGAGATTAGCTTAACCAATGAAATAGGTACTTTTCCGAATCCATTTGCCGGTGAGTTAATAATTGAAACTAGCTCAAACGAACTTCTTTCAATTTTTACGTCCCGAGGCGAACTAGTTAAATCGATAAAGTGCTCAGCAGGATTGAATCATTTTAACTTAATAGATCTTCCATTGGGTATGTATTTTTTAAGAAATGATAATGGAAAAGTTGTACGAAAATTAATTCGTAATTAATTCCTCAATGAAAACGGGTTTGATGTATTTGAGGCTTAAGAAAATATAATTTCTTAGGAGGTTTTAGTTTGTAAATCAAACATTGAATGAATAAAAATATGCTAAATTTAGGCTCAGCAGTTACCAACAATCTGCTATATTTATTCAATGCTTGATACAAAAAATTTACAGCTCAAAGACATTACTCCTACCTTCATTCATCAGCTAATATCAGACTCTTCAGAAGAGGTAGTGTGTGCAACAATGGGTTGTTCAAAGCAGGATTATGAGCACTATAAATCCATGCATGAATTGGGCATGGAAACACATCGCATTTCGCTCTATACTTTTTTATTAATTCACAAGAATAGTAATTTGCCAATAGGTGAATGTGGCTTTCATACCTGGAATAAGACGCATCGTCGAGCTGAACTTTTTTATGTGATGCGGAATGAATTATTCAAAAATAAAGGCCTCATGAAAGAAGCGGTTGCAGCTGCCTTGGATTTTGGATTTACTCACTTAAATCTGCACAGAGTTGAAGCTTTGATTGATCCAAACAATTTGCCTTCGCTAAAAATTATACAACGATTTGGATTCACGAAGGAAGGAGTAATGCGTGAAGATTATTCGGTAAATGGAAAAAATGAAGATTCAGATTGTTATTCATTGTTAAGATGGGAGTGGGACAATCAGCGCAAAACTATTGACTAGTTTAATTAGGGTAAAATCATTCGTAAGCTTTTCAAAATGGGAACAAATGGAATTAATAAATTACCAGTTTTAAAATCGGAGTTTTTAATCGATAGTGCAATTACATATTTAAATTTTGGATCATTTGGAGCTTGTCCTAAACAGGTTTTTGAAAACTATATTAAATGGCAATATGAACTCGAAAAAGAGCCGGTTCAATTTATTACACGCAATGGAATTAACTATTTACAAGAATCTAAAGATGCACTTTCTCAATATTTAAATTGTTCTGCTGAAGACTTGATTTTTACACCCAATCCTTCGCATGCAGTAAATTTAGTTGCAAAGAATTTAGAGTTAAAACCCGACGATGAAATTCTTACCACAAATTTAGAATATGGTGCTTGCGATAAAACTTGGCAATTTTACTGCAATAAAAGTGGGGCTAAATATATTCGACAAAAAATTGAATTACCCTTGCAATCGAAGCAAAAATTCATTGATGATTTCTTTAAAGGATTTTCTTCTAAAACAAAGTTGGTTTTTATTAGCCATATTACCAGCGCAACAGGCCTAGTTTTTCCGGTAGAAGAAATTTGTGCAATAGCCAAACAACGAGGCGTAATGACTTTTGTAGATGGCGCGCATGCTCCCGGACAAGTAGCAATTGATTTGAAAAAACTACCTGCTGATTTTTATACGGGAGCTTGTCACAAATGGATGCTTGCACCTAAAGGTTGCTCTTTTTTATATGTGAAAAGGGAGTTTCAAAAAATGCTCGATCCTTTGATAGTGAGTTGGGGATATGATGGAACAGAGCCTTCAAGTTCTACATTTCAACAGTTTCATCAGTTCAACGGAACTCGTGATTTTTCAGCTTACCTAACCCTGCCGGCTGCAATTGACTTTATGCAACGTAATAACTGGAAGGAGTATTCAAAAATTTGCCGAGAGCTAGTTTTATCCAATGCGCAAAGATTTTGTGATCTGTTAGGTTCAACTCCTATTTGTCCAATATCGGAGGAGTTTTTAGCCCAACTATACAGCATCCGTATCACCACTTCAAACCCCGAAAAACTGCAACGATGCTTGTACGAAACATACCACATCGAGATACCTTTAATACAAATTAACAACGAGGTGTATATACGTTTTTCGATACAGGTTTTTAATTCTCAAAAGGAGTTAGATCGACTTTACGATGCGCTTTCTGACATTATAAAAACTACCGAGCTGATAGAGATTAAAGGTAATTAAGGTAAATGATGCTCAACTAGACGATGTCTTATAAGTTAAATTCAGCAATAATTTTTTCACCAATTACACGTGCAATTTTTTCATTCGATTCCGTTGTCCAGCCTGCTACATGTGGACTTAGCAGCACCTTGTTACTTTGAATCAAATACTGCATTCCTTCGGAACTTGAAATTTGCGAATGCTCAAAACTTTGTTCCTCAAATTCAAATACATCCAAACAAGCTCCAAGAACTTTACCATTTTTAATGGCAGTAGCTAAATCAGATAAATTTACTATTCCGCCTCTTGCAGTATTGATGAGGTAAATATTTTTCTTGAATTGCTTAAAAAAATCGGCTGACACCATATTTAATGTTTCAGGAGTAAGAGGCACATGCAAACTAACAACATCGCACATCTCAAATAAATGTTCAAGGGATGATTCAACTATATACTTACTTCCATGCGCAAACTCTTTTTTGTATTTATCGTACGCCAATACCCTTACATCAAAACCGCTTAAACGCTGGGCAAATGCTTCACCCATGTAACCATAACCAATAATTCCAACGGTTTTTCCTATTAGTTCAACACCCCAATTTGAAGTACGGTTCCAAATGCCGGCTCTTACTTCGGCATCAGCCTTAAACAGATTATTAAATAAGGCTAATAACATTCCAATTGCATGTTCTGCAACTGAATCACGATTCCCTTCCGGTGAACGAAAACACTTTATTCCCTTGCTTTCAGCAAATGCAACATCAATATTTTCGAGACCAGCACCAGGCCTTGCTATAAACTTAAGTAGTTTGCCTTTTTCAATAAAATCAGCATCGATTTTAAATCTGCTGCGTATTACGACTCCTTCGTAAGATGGAAGTAAATTTTCAATTTCTTCTTTAGATAGGGAATCAACCATTTTGCATTCAACTCCTTTTGCTTTGAGCAATTGCGGTAGTACCGGATGGGTTGTATCAATGAACAATACCTTCATTTAAGCAGATAATTTTTCGATGCTATTCGTAAGTTCTATAAAATTTTCAACAGAGAGTTCCTCCGCTCTTTTGCTTAAAAACGGATGCTCAAAATTAGCTCCTTTAACCAATGATTTCAAAGCATTTCGCAAAGTCTTTCTTCGTTGATTAAAGCCTGTTTTAACCACTGTAACAAAAAGCGCTTCGTTGCAATCCAACTGTTTTCGCTCGTTTCGAATACACCTGATTACACCGGATTTTACTTTTGGAGGCGGTTGAAAAACATGTTCGGGAACAGTAAACAAATAAGATATATCGTAGTAAGCTTGCATAAAAACGCTTAAAATTCCATATATCTTTTTTCCCGGTTGTGAGGCAATGCGCTCTGCAACTTCTTTTTGAAACATCCCAACTACTTCAGGTATTTGGTGGCGATACTCCAATACCTTAAATAATATTTGCGATGATATGTTGTAGGGGAAATTGCCAATAATAGCAAATGGTTCTTTAAAAAAGTGATGTAAATCTAAGCGTAAAAAGTCACCGTCTATTATTCTTTCTTTTAATGCTGGAAAGCGGTTTTGAAGGTAATTTATCGATTCTTTATCAATGTCAATAATGCTTGTTTCGTAAGATTTATTTTGAAGCAAAAATTGTGTTAATACACCCATTCCCGGACCAATTTCAAGTACTTTGGAATAAGCATTATGAAGAGTTAAGCTAGCAACAATATCAGCAGCAATTTGTTCTTCTTTTAAAAAATGCTGACCTAATTCTTTCTTTGCTTTTACGGGTTCTTGCCTCATGTATTAAAGCACTTCTAGTAATGAGCGAAAGGCAACAAATTTTCCGTCGTAACGATTCTTTACATCGGCTTGCAATGCGGGAGCGCATTCGTGTTTATACTTATTGTAATCATCCAGTGAATTACAGGTATATTGAAAAGAATAGGTAAGTCCTTGTTCTTCTTCATGCAACAAACGACAAATTTTATTTTCAGTAAAATAGCCGGTCGCCATTACCTGAGGAACATGTGTGGTTCGCATCCAATTGAGCCACTCATCGTGTACATCCAGTTCAATGTTTATAGTAACATTATAAATTATCATGGGTCTATTTTTTACCAAAAGTAACAAAATGCTCAAGTTTACATTTGCCTTCATTTTATTATCTTCGGCCTTTGTTTTAAAAAATGAACGAATCACAGCTTACAGCTATTTCCCCGATTGACGGAAGATATTCGGGTAAAACCCTCGAATTAGCCCATTATTTTTCTGAATTTGCCCTTATAAAATATAGAGTAAAGGTGGAAATCGAATACTTTATTTCCTTGAGCGAGCTTCCGTTGCCTCAACTATCAAACGTGAATAGAAGCCTATTTCCACAGCTTCGGGAAATAACGAATAATTTTTCACTTGCCGACGCGGAAAGAATTAAATCCATTGAGAAGATTACCAATCACGATGTTAAAGCAGTGGAGTATTTTATCAAAGAAAAATTTGAAGTACTCAACCTCGTGCAATACAAGGAATTTATTCACTTTGGGTTAACCTCTCAAGACATTAACAATACTGCTGTTCCACTATCTGTTAAAGATGCGTTGACAGATATTTATTTGCCCTTGCTACTTAAAATTGAGCAGCAATTAATCCGCTGTTCAAACGACTTTGCTGATGTAACGATGCTTGCACGCACACATGGCCAGCCTGCTTCTCCTACACGTTTGGGCAAAGAGTTTTATGTGTTTGTTGAGCGATTACAAAATCAAATTCAATTATTGAAATCGATTCCGCATGCAGCTAAATTTGGCGGTGCTACCGGAAATTTTAATGCACACCACATTGCCTATCCTTCCATTGATTGGAAAAAATTTGCAAATAGTTTTGTTGATAAAGGCCTTGGATTGAAGCGTTCACAGCATACAACGCAAATTGAACATTACGATTATTTTGCAGCAACTTGTGATTCACTCAAGCGCATTAATACTGTACTAATTGATTTCAATCGAGATATTTGGGCTTATATTTCTTTGGATTATTTTAAGCAAAAAATCAAAGAAGGTGAGGTTGGTTCGTCGGCTATGCCACATAAAGTAAATCCCATAGACTTTGAAAACTCTGAAGGTAATTTGGGAATTGCAAATGCGCTCTATGAACATCTTTCAGCAAAGCTTCCAATTTCGCGTTTGCAACGTGATTTAACCGATTCAACGGTATTAAGAAATGTAGGTGTTCCTTTTGCTCACAGCGTTATTGCATTTAAATCATTGTTGCAAGGACTTGAGAAATTAGTGTTGAACAAAGCCAAAATAGAGCAAGATTTAGAAGATAATTGGGCAGTTGTTGCAGAAGCTATACAAACAATTTTAAGACGTGAAAATTATCCTAATCCTTACGAAGCACTAAAAGAACTAACACGTACCCATCAAAAGCTGAATGCTCAAAGTTTCGCTGATTTTATTGATACATTAAAAGTTACTGAAGCAGTTAAGTTAGAATTAAAAAGCATTAGCCCACACAATTATACAGGAATTTAATACTCAAGCCCGTTTTGAAACTCTATTTTCGCATACTTCGTTACATAAAACCATACACCGGTTATGCTATTCTGAATGCCGGGTTTAATATACTCTTTGTTGTTTTTTCACTGTTTTCGCTTACCATGATTGCCCCTTTTCTTGACTTATTGTTTTTGAAAAGCAACGATGATTATACTGCTCGAATAGCGAAAGGAGCGCCCGAATTAAAACTCAACATCAGCTCCTTAATTGATAATTTTTATTATTCGTTAACTGAAATGATTGTTGACCCTAACCGCGGAAAGGTTTACACGCTGGTGTTTATTTGCATGTTGGTCGTAATCATGTTCTTTTTAAAAAATCTATGTCGTTACCTCGCACTTTATTTTATCGCACCCATTCGAAACAATGTAGTGCGTGATATTCGAAATGAAATTTATGCTAAAATCATCGAGCTTCCATTGTCGTATTATTCGGAAGAAAGAAAGGGCGATATTATGAGCCGCATGACCAGTGATGTGCATGAAATTGAATGGTCAATCATGAAATCGTTGGAGGCTGTTTTTCGCGATCCTATCTCTATTATTATTTTCATGGTAACCTTGGTAATAATGAGTCCGCAACTTACTTTGTTTGTTTTTATTTTATTGCCCATTGCAGGTGTATTAATTGCCAGTTTGGGAAAAAGTTTGAAACGTACCTCAGTAAAAAGTAAAGACACCTTAGGAGAACTTATTTCAACTATTGAAGAAACTATTTCCGGCTTGCGCATAATAAAAGCTTTTAATGCAGATAAACCTTCGCGTGCCAGATTTGCTTCCATCAATCAGGAATATACTAAATTGATGATTCGTATTTACCGCAAAACCGATTTAAGTTCCCCCATGAGTGAATTTCTTGGAACCTGTGTAATGGTAGTGGTGATGTACTTTGGCGGGAAGCTGGTTTTAGATGATCATCCAACATTAAATGCTTCTGTATTCATCACCTACATTGCTATTTTCTCACAAGTTATTCCTCCGGCTCGTTCTTTTACCGATGCTTATTACAACATCCAAAAGGGAATTGCTTCAGCCGAACGAATCGCTAAAATTTTAGACGCTGATATCACCATACAGGAAGCAAAAGATGCAAAATCAATACATTCTTTTTCTACTTCTATTGAGTATAAAAATGTATCATTTGCCTATTTACGAGGCGACACAGGCTATGCATTAAAAAATATAAACCTGAAAATAGAAAAGGGTAAAACAATTGCTTTAGTTGGTCAATCAGGAGCAGGTAAGTCCACATTGGTTGATATTTTGCCACGATTTTATGATCCGAGCGAAGGTGAAGTACTGATTGATGGAATTCCACATACCCATTATAAAATTACCGATTTGCGTGGATTAATGGGCAATGTAACCCAGGAGTCAATTTTATTTAACGATACAGTTTTTAATAATATTGCATTTGGAATAGCGCATGCGAATGAACAAGATGTGATAGCAGCGGCAAAAATTGCAAATGCACATGACTTTATCATGCAGATTGAAGGTGGCTATCAAAGCAATATTGGTGATAGAGGAAGTAAATTGAGTGGTGGCCAGAGACAACGACTAAGCATTGCAAGAGCAGTACTTAAAAACCCTCCAATTTTAATACTCGACGAAGCTACCTCGGCACTTGATACCGAATCTGAACGCCTGGTGCAGGATGCTTTAAGCAACTTAATGAAGAATCGCACCTCCTTAATTATTGCACATCGATTGTCAACCATTCTGCATGCCGATGAGATCATTGTGATGAGCAAAGGCGAAATAATTGAACGTGGAACACACCTTGAATTGTTGGCTAAGAATGGAGCCTACAAAAAGCTGAGTGATATGCAGGCCTTTGTGTAAACAAACATCCTTTATTCAATAGCTAAATTTCTTATCTTTGAAACTTCTGTAAAATTAGATATATGACCTATCCCGATTTTAATAAAACAGTTACGGTTGATCAAGTGGGTATTGAGGAAAGATGCTCCCGTTTTCAGGCAAGAAGCATTAAAAAGGAAACTAAAGTAGAAGGGTTGAAATTAGCGCTGAACATGATCGATCTCACCACATTGGAAGGTAAGGATACTGAAGGCAAGGTGCGACAAATGTGCTACAAGGCTGTTCACTTGCACGATGTATATCCCGGACTACCCACAGTTGCAGCAGTTTGTGTGTATCCTACTTTCGTTAAAACAGCGAAGGAAGCGCTAAAAACCAGTGGTGTAAAAGTGGCCTCAGTTGCTACTGCTTTTCCAAGCGGGCAGTCTACTCGTGCTATTAAAATTGCCGATACAAAGTTTGCAGTAGAGAATGGTGCCGATGAAGTAGATATGGTGATTTCGCGAGGTGAATTTTTAAAAGGGAATTATAACTTCGTATTCGATGAAATAGCCGCAATTAAAGAGGCTTGTGGAAAGGCCAGATTGAAAGTAATTTTCGAAACAGGTGAAATATCAACCCTCGACAATGTTCGAAAAGCTAGTGAAATTGCAATTTACGCGGGTGCAGATTTTATAAAAACATCAACCGGAAAAATTTCTCCGGCTGCTACCATGCCGGTAACTTTGGTAATGCTCGAGGCAATTCGCGATTATTATTATCAAACAGGTATAATGGTTGGAATGAAGCCTGCCGGAGGAATATCTACTGCTAAAAGTGCCCTTCATTATCTGATTATGCTGCGCGAAACTTTAGGCAATGCTTGGCTTTCGAATGAATGGTTTCGATTTGGAGCAAGTAGTTTGGCTAACGACGTGTTGATGCAATTGATGAAAGAAAAAACAGGTCTTTATCAAAGTGCAGATTATTTTTCTAAAGACTAAACTATACAGGTTATTCAGTTTCAAAAAAAGCCAATACCAAAATTCAATATAAATAAATGCAGCTAGAAGCCGATAAAATAGTTCATCTTTCTTACCAAACTTCCGGTGAGGATAAGCTCTTTTTATCGGACGAAAATTATATTCATTTGCTAAAGTTGTATGCCACATGGTTAGCCCCTGTTGCCGATACTTATGCCTATTGCTTGTTACCGAAGCAAATCCATTTTCTGGTAAAAATTAAACCTGAAAAGGAGTTGTTTACTTATTTAAAGATGAATGGAAAATTTCCGGATGAAACCATGCGATTTGAAGAAATAAAAAATTTGCAATTAATTCCTGAAAGTCCCTTGGGAACTATATTCAGCATGCATTTAACTAAACAGATTACCACATTTTTAAATGAGTACCTTGTTGAAAATAAACAAGCTCAGATAAAAGGTGGAGGTTTTTCAGCACGAAATATTAAAAAGCTCGAAATTACTGCTGACGACCAGTTGTCAACCGCTATTATAAACATTCACCAAAAACCAATGGTGTTGGGTGAAATTGCAAACTTTGAACAATGGAAATATTCAAGTTATGCAGCTATTTTATCGGATAAACCAAGTGCCTTAAAACGTGAAAAAGTACTTGATTTATTTGGCAGTCGTGAAAAATATGTTCAAGCACATCAAACTTCAATAGCCACCATTTCACCTTTAGAACTTCAAGATAAATTACATCTAAACTAATCAGTAAAACACTTTTGTAAAATCATTTTACTAAAGTTAATAATACAACATATGGCAAAAAAGGAAACACCAAAATTAGATTTCAGCAAGGGATGGGGCAGCACTTTTGCTCCTGCTCCTGAAAGCACAAGTCATATCCAAGTAAAAAAGCAATACGACTTATTCATTAATGGAAAATGGGTTAAACCCGAGTCCGGGAAATATTTTCCAAGCATTAATCCTGCAACTGAGCAAGTTATTTCAAGCATTGCTGAAGCCAATGAAAAGGATGTAAACAAAGCTGTTAAGGCAGCGAGAGATGCCTACAACAAAGTGTGGAGTAAAATGCCGGCTAAGGAACGTGCCAAGTATATTTACCGAATAGCACGCACCATTCAAGAACGCGCCAGGGAGTTCGCAGTTATTGAAACCATGGATGGAGGAAAGTCAATACGTGAATCACGCGATATTGATGTGCCATTGGCTGCGAATCACTTTTTTTATTATGCCGGTTGGGCCGACAAACTTGAATATGCATTCCCTAATCGAATGCCTAAACCCTTAGGTGTGGCCGGACAAATTATTCCATGGAATTTTCCTTTATTGATGGCTGCCTGGAAAATCGCTCCAGCTTTGGCAACCGGTAATACAGTGGTGTTAAAGCCGGCTGAAACTACCTCACTAACTGCGTTAAAATTAGCCGAAGTTATTGCCGATTGTGGATTACCCGAAGGGGTTGTAAACATTGTCACAGGAGCCGGTAAAACAGGCGCTGCTCTTGTTAATCATCCGGATATCGATAAAATTGCATTTACCGGAAGTACCGATGTGGGTAAAATTATTCAGCGTTCTATTGCAGGAACATCCAAAAAGCTCACACTTGAACTAGGTGGGAAAGCAGCGAACATTATTTTTGACGATGCCCCAATCAATCAAGCTGTAGAAGGAATTGTCAATGGAATCTTTTTTAATCAAGGACACGTATGTTGTGCAGGTTCACGTTTGTTTGTGCAGGAAGGGATTGCCGACTTAGTTATTAGCAAATTAAAGGATCGCATGGAAACACTCATTGTGGGTGATCCCATGGATAAAAATACCGACATAGGTGCAATCAATTCAAAAGAGCAATTATCAAAAATTAATGATTACATCAGCATTGGAAAAAATGAAGGTGCTGAGTTTTATCAAAGTAGTTGCGCTATCCCTAAGAAGGGATTCTTTTGTCGCCCCACACTTTTTTTAAATGCTTCTCAGTCTCACCGAATTGTGCAAGAAGAAATTTTTGGACCTGTGCTGGCAGTTCAAACTTTCAGAACAATCGAAGAAGTGATTGAAAAAGCCAATAACATTCCTTACGGACTATCTGCAGGTGTGTGGACTGATAAGGGTTCCAAAATTTTTAATTTAACCACTAAACTTAGAGCGGGAGTTGTATGGGCCAATACTTACAATAAATTTGATCCAACTTCACCTTTTGGAGGATACAAAGAAAGCGGCTTTGGTCGTGAAGGAGGAATTCATGGTTTGCACAGTTATGTAAAATTTTAAAGCTCACAAATACGTTACTTCATCACCTCTTGATGAGATGAACATACATTCAATTTTAAAACACTAAAAAAATGTCACGTTTGGAAATAATCAAAACATATAAAATTTATATAGGAGGTCAGTTTCCTCGAACCGAATCTGGACGTTATTATCCTTTAAAAAATAAATCCGGAAAAGTGCTAGCGAATATTTGCTTGTCATCGCGAAAGGACTTTCGTAATGCTGTTGTTGCAGCGCGTGCGGCATTTGGATCTTGGAGTTCAAAATCGGGCTTAAATCGTAGCCAAATACTTTATCGAATTGCCGAAATGTTAGAAGGCCGTAGAGCACAATTTATTCAGGAAATGCAACTTCAAGGTAGCAGTGTAAAAGCAGCAGAAGATGAAGTGAATTTAGCAATTGACCGATTGGTATATTATGCAGGATGGTGTGACAAGTATCAACAATTGTTTAGCTCTGTAAATCCGGTTGCGTCCTCTCATTTTAATTTTTCTGTACCTGAACCAAGTGGTGTGGTTGCGATACTTGCTCCACAAGAAAATTCCTTAATTGGATTAGTTTCAGCTATTGCACCCGTAATTGCCGGTGGTAATACATGCATTGTATTGGCTTCCGAAAATTATCCATTATGTGCGGTAACTTTTGCCGAGGTAATTAATTCAAGCGATGTTCCGGGTGGTGTTGTCAATATTTTAACCGGTTCAGCTTCCGAATTAATAGTTCATTTTGCTTCTCATATGGATGTTAATGCTGTGGTTTATTATGGTAGCAATGAAGCGCAAATAAAGTTAATACAGGAAAATGCTGTGGCTAACGTAAAGCGGGTATTTATTCATAACAAAGCAAATTCGCTAGATGAAAAAGCACAAGGTCCTTATCATATTTTAGACCTTCAAGAAATTAAAACTACCTGGCATCCAATTGAAAATATTGGAGCTGCTAAGGCAGGCTATTAGTAGTAGTGTATAAAAATAAAAATCAATAGAATGAATAAAGTAGCATTAATAACAGGAGTAACCGGACAAGATGGATCCTATTTGGCCGAATTTCTTTTGAAAAAGGGATATACGGTGCATGGAATTAAAAGAAGAAGCTCCATGTTTAATACTGACCGTATCGATCATCTTTACAAAGACCAACACGAAAAAAAGGTCAACTTTTTTTTACATTATGGCGATCTAACCGACTCAACTAATTTAATTCGAATTGTACAAGAAGTGCAGCCGGATGAAATTTATAATTTGGCAGCCCAATCGCACGTGAAAGTTTCGTTTGAAACTCCTGAATATACTGCAAATTCCGACGCATTAGGTACGCTTCGTATTTTGGAAGCTATCCGTATTTTAGGTTTGGAAAAAAAGACTCGATTTTATCAAGCAAGTACTTCCGAATTGTATGGTGAAGTACAAGAAATACCGCAACGAGAAACCACTCCCTTTTATCCGCGAAGCCCTTACGGAGTAGCAAAACTATATGGCTTTTGGATTGTAAAAAATTACCGCGAAGCATATGGAATGTTTGCCTGTAACGGAATTTTATTTAACCATGAAAGTCCAGTACGGGGTGAAACATTTGTAACACGTAAAATTACCCGTGCTGTTGCGAAAATAAGTTTAGGATTGCAAGAAAAAGTATTTATGGGTAACATCGATGCAGAGCGCGATTGGGGCCACGCTCGTGATTATGTAGAAGGCATGTGGTTAATGTTACAACAAGATACAGCCGACGATTTTGTATTGGCTACAGGAAAAAAAATATCCGTACGCTCCTTTATTGAGTTATCGTTTAAAGAAGTTGGAATTGAACTTGAATGGAAAGGAAAAGCGGAGAAGGAAAAAGGTATAAACAAAGCAAACGGAAAAACGCTGGTAGAAATTGATCCTAAATATTATCGCCCTACTGAAGTCGATTTATTGGTAGGTGATGCTACCAAAGCTAAAGAAAAGCTTGGTTGGTCACCAAAACTTACCGTTGAACAGTTGATTAAAGAAATGGTAAAATCGGATGTTGAACTTTTTAAACGTGATAAATATTTGTTGGAGGGAGGGCACAGTATTTTAAATTTTCACGAATAATTAAATGAATACTAATTCAAAAATATATATCGCCGGCCATAATGGAATGGTTGGATCTGCCATTTTGAGACGTCTTAAAAGTGAAGGCTTTTCTAATTTTGTAGTTCGAAATTCAAAGGAACTCGATTTAAGGAATCAACAACAAGTCACTGATTTTTTCGCGAGTGAAAAGCCGGAATTTGTTTTTTTAGCTGCTGCTAAAGTAGGTGGAATTGTTGCTAATAATACTTTTAGAGGTGAATTTTTGTATGAGAATTTAATGATTCAAAATAACATTATTCATGCAGCTTATGTAAATGGTGTAAAAAAATTATTATTTCTTGGCTCATCTTGTATTTATCCGAAGTTAGCTCCACAACCACTTAAAGAAGACTACCTACTTACCGGATTGTTAGAGCCCACCAACGAACCTTACGCCATTGCTAAAATTGCCGGAATTAAAATGTGCGACGCCTATCGTAGTCAATACGGATGTAATTTTATTTCGGTAATGCCAACCAATTTATATGGTCCTAATGACAATTACGATTTAAACAATTCGCATGTATTACCTGCTTTGTTGCGGAAGTTCCACACTGCTAAAGTAGCGAATATCCCTTCCGTCGAAATTTGGGGAAGCGGAGAACCCATGCGCGAATTTTTGCACGTGGATGATTTAGCAGAAGCGTGCTATTATTTGATGCAAAATTACAATGAGCCAGGATTAGTAAACATAGGAGTGGGACAGGATATAAGCATTAAGGAGCTTGCACTTCTAATCAAAAAAATTGTTGGTTATACAGGTGATTTAAAATTTGATACTAGTAAACCTGATGGTACTCCTCGTAAATTAATGGATGTAAGCAAACTACATTCATTCGGTTGGAAACACAAAATAGAATTAGAAGAAGGAATTAAAAATGTATACCAAAGTGCAATTCCTATTTTTAATTCCGAAGTCCCTCAAACCTAGTTATGTTGAATAGTAAGCACTATCGATTTTACAGAATTTATTTTTTTTGTAGTGTATTTATTTTTTCGTTTCAACCAACGCTAACTGCTCAAACTTATTTGCCTTTTCAGTTTCGTGAACTAAACCTTCCACTTCAAAATTATTTGCAAACTGATACAAACGGGTATTTTCGAAATTACTGCATAAATTATAAAGACCTCCAAAAGATTAATGATTCTTTGTTTCCTAGAAAATTATCTCGCTTTTATCTGATTCGTAAATTACGTAAAGAGAGCTTTGTTCAAGTTTCTCATAAGGAATTTTACCTGACACTAGACCCAATTTTTAATTTTCAAGGAGGAATTAATACTGAGGATTCATTAAATGAAAAAATTTATACCAATGCCAGAGGCTTATTAGTTAAAGGGAATATCTCCGATAACTTTTCCTTTGAATCTACCTTTATTGAAAATCAATCAACATTTCCGGCTTATATCGATAATTTTGCCGATACATTTAAAGTTATTCCAGGACAAGGCCGTTGGAAAAAATTTAAAGCCAACGGTTATGATTACGCTGCATCACAGGGAACCATATCCTATGCGCCTCATCGTATTTTGACAATCAAAGCAGGCCATGGTAAATTGTTTTTTGGCAATGGTTATCGTTCCTTATTACTCTCAACAAATGCGTTTAATTTTCCATATGCCCTTGTTCATCTGCATTCAAAATATATTTCCTACGCGCTCGTGTACGCATCCTTGCAACAAGTTGATAAGGTGCGTAAGTATACTGGTAGTTTGAGTGAACCTCTGTTCAAAAAAAAATCTGCTAGTATTCAGTATCTAACAATCTCGCCCATCAAAAATTTTTCAATCAGCTTTTTTCAAGCTACTTTATTCAGGGTGCGCGATACGGTACATCCTTATTTTGATTGGAATTTACTTAACCCGGTTATTTTTTCTTCAGCTGCTCAATATGGTTTAAATCGTAACCCAAATGTATTGTTAGGTGCCGATTGCAACTGGAAGCCCTTTAAAAATGTAAACTTGTTTGGCCAATTTGTTTTAGACGATTTTTCGACAAGTACGAGCGATTTGCGCAACAAGACCGGCTTCCAATTAGGCATTAACTATTTTAATGTTTTAAACTTAAAGAATCTTGTGTTGCATGCTGAATATAACCAGGTGCGACCTTATACTTATGCGCATTCTTTGCCGCAACAAAGCTATACTCATTACGGACAAGCTTTAGCTCACCCCTTAGGTGCCAACTTTAAAGAAGCTATAGTATTTTTAAACTACCGCTGGAAAGATTTTTTTCTTCAACTAAAGGGGAATTATTCGGTTTATGGCAAGGATACCGGTATTTTTCATTTTGGAAATGATGTATTTGCTTCCGATAATTTTTCAATATATGGAGTCAATTCTACTGCTAACTATTTGTTGCAAGGTGCTAAAACAACTTTAACTTATCAAGAGTTTAAAGTTAGTTACTTACTAAATGCCGCAACAAATTTGAATGTCTTTGCTCAACTAACAAGCAGACAGGAATCTTCCACTGGCTTTACACGAAATACTCAATTGGTATACATAGGTATTGCTACTTCTATATTTTATAACTATTACGATTTTTAGTTACGGTATATTTTAGTATGTTTGAGGTTAGGCTCAAATTATTTTATGGTCAATGTAAATTTAATACTTGCATTTTTTACTTCTTTGGTAATTGTTTTATTTTCCACTCCATCTTTAATCAAGGTTGCGGAACTTAAAAATCTTTTCGACGATCCCGAAGAATTTCGAAAACACCACAAGCATAAAACCCCAACAATGGGTGGAATTATGATTTATGCAGGAACACTTTTCTCATGGTCCCTTTGGTTTCCTGAACGTACAATTATTATTTACAATTACATTATAGCTACTTCACTTGTACTCTTTTTTGTTGGAATTAAAGACGATATTTTTGGTACAGCCGCAATTAAAAAGTTAATTGCCCATTTACTGGTTGCCATGATTTTAGTGCTTATGGCGAATGTGCGCATCACCAGCTTGCACGGTATTTTTGGTGTAGAAGCAATCCCCGAATGGGCCAGTATTTTTCTCTCTATTTTTACTATTAT
>DGQS01000118.1 GCA_002389785.1 Bacteroidetes bacterium UBA4408 | reverse complement strand
CTTCGTATTTAGTGCTTAATTTTTCAACCAAACGCTTGATAGACGCTAGGTATTCTGTTTTATAATAGGATGAATCCTTCCCAATTATAATTGACTTAGAATTGTCTTGGGCAATAACTACAATTGGTTTTTCAACTTCACGAAAGGTTGTTTTTAATAAAGGAGATAACAAGAGAAAGGCTAAAACAGTTACCACAACAAATCGAATTGCTGCCAAAAAAAGCTTTACTAAAGGTTTTACATCCGGTAAGTTACTTTCTTTGTAATATAAAGCACCTGCATAGATAGCTCCGGCCAAAACGCAAAACAGCAAAAACCAAAATGGTAACTCAGTAACCAAACTAAAATTCATCTTAACAATAGCTTATTTTAACATGAAAAGGTCCTGAACCAAAAGAAAAATCAAGTATTGGATTACACTGCATCATTTTTTGATTATACTGTAATGTAGTGAATTTCCTGCCTTGATAATCAACGCACATATCCTAAACATTTCAACAACGAAAATTTAGGTTAACATTCCACCACAAACGTTTATGGTTTGTCCGGTAATGTATGCACTCATATCTGAAGCTAAAAAAACGGCAAGGTTAGCAACATCGTTTACATGACCGCCACGTTTCAAAGGAATGGCATCGCGCCATCCTTGTACCGTTTTGGCATCCAGCACATCCGTCATTTCGGTTTCTATGAAACCAGGGGCAATGCTGTTGCAACGTATATTTCGAGAACCTAATTCAAGAGCAACTGATTTTGAGAAACCTAAAATACCTGCTTTTGAAGCGGCATAGTTTGCCTGGCCTGCATTTCCTTTTACCCCGACTACCGAACTCATGTTTATGATAGAACCCGAGCGCTGTTTCAACATAGGTCGCTGTACAGCTTTGGTAATATTAAAAACCGATTTCAAATTGGTTCGCACCACTTCATCAAAATTTTCTTCACTCATACGCATTAACAATCCATCACGAGTTATTCCTGCATTGTTAACAACCGCATCAATGGTTGTAAAATCAGCTAAAACTGCGTTTATTAATTCATCGGCAGCTTTAAAATCGGCGGCATCTGACTGGTAGCCTTTTGCCTTAATTCCAAAGGCTGCAAGTTCGGCTTCCAGCGCTTTACCTTTTTCAATTGAACTTAAAAATGTGAACGCAACATTGGCACCATTTTCGGCAAATTTAAGCGCAACTGCTCTGCCAATACCGCGTGAAGCACCTGTTATTAAGGCTGTTTTTCCCTCAAGTAATTTCATAGGATTGAATAAAAATTGGATTTCAAAGATAATAGAAAATTAACACAGAAAAGGTGTTAAAGAATGTTGTAAAATTTAGCTTCTAAATATTTACTCAGCAACAGAAATCGAATCGCTGTTCGACTTATCCAAAATCAAAAAGATGTCTTCATTATCGCGCTTCATCAGGTATTTTTCGCGCGCAAATTTTTCTAAACTTTGTGCATTCGTTTTAAGTTCATTAATGGCTTCCTGATTTTTTTTTATTTCGTCGGCATAGTACTTCTTATCCTTCTCGAGTTTAGCTAAAGCCTGACGCGCATTGTATTGCGTAATTAAATCGTACTTATCAAAAAAAGAAATCCAAATCAAAACTCCCAAGCCGGCAATAATGTACTTGTTTTTGAGGTACGGAAGTATAGGACGTAATTTTTTCATCACAACAAAAATAGGTATGAAGCAGAAGTATAAAATTTAAAAATGCATTTTCAATTAACAGTGGTATGTTAAGAAACAAAATTCCTGTAGGCCTTGAAACCCTATTCACCGGTTATCGTGTTTGCTATTAATGATAATCCAGGTAGATTCATTCAAAATTAATTTTATCCCATTAAGTTTTTAGTTTTGCATGCCGTAATAAAGTTGAATGAAACACAAAATTCTAGTGCTTGCCACTTTCTTTCTCATTGCATGTCAATCGGATTCACAAAAGGAAAATCTTGCTAAAGTAAGAAGCTCCGAAATGAAAGAGCCTTTGTTACATGCAAATAAAGGACTGGTATCTAAAGAAAGTACTGAAATTGAAGCATACATTAGTCGACGACAATGGAAAATGCAGTCTACCGGCAGTGGATTACGCTTTTTAATTTACAAAAACGGAAATGGCCCTTTGGCAGAAGCTGGTAAATATGCATTTATTAACTACAAGATTTCATTGCTTAATGGGAATGAATGCTATCGATCGAAAGATAAACCTGAGCGATTTTTAATTGATCAAGATAATGTAGAAAGTGGCTTGCATGAAGGAATAAAGATGCTTCATGTAGGTGATAAGGCAATATTAATATTACCTCCTCATCTTGCACATGGTCTTATTGGCGATCAAGAAAAAATCCCTCCTTTATCAACCATTATATACGACATTGAATTGGTTGACATTAAAAAATGATGATTCTTATTCGTAAACCAAGCATTTTATTAATTACGCTACTGTTATTAGCAGCTTGTAATTTTAATAAGCAAAATTCGATTTACCCCGGATACAGCAAAACTACTAGTGGAATGTATTATCATCGTTACACCATTGGAGCGGGTAAGAATTATCCTGATCAAGGAGATTTTTTAGAATTACAACTTCACTTCTTTGCAGATTCAG
>DGQS01000049.1 GCA_002389785.1 Bacteroidetes bacterium UBA4408 | reverse complement strand
ACCGGATTCGAACCGGTCACCTCTTGCCTGCCAGGCAAGCGCTCTAGCCAAATGAGCTAATTCCCCCTATTAAGTGGACTGCGAAAATAGAAAATCTTTTTATTCGGACTAATTAATTGCAGTAATTTTTTATTTTTGGGAAAGCCTTATAAAGCTTTATATTTACTCATCAAATCAATTTATGCAAGCTTGCGTTTTACGCCTTTTATTATTTTTACTACTAGTTGTTGTTCAGCAAAAAAGCTATGCCACGCATATAGTTGGAGGAGTTTTAAATTACCGCTATTTGGGTAATAGCAATTATGAAATTCATCTTACCGTATTTAGAGACTGCAGCCCTAGTGTAACCACACCTTTTGATAATCCGGCAAGAGTTGGAATATTTGACGGAGCCAATAATTTTATCAACGATATTTTAATTCCAATATCTCCCATTGATACCTTATCTCCTTCAATCAATAGTCCTTGCCTGACTCCGCCCTCCATTTGTTATGAACGCGCTCAGTATTTTGATACCATTAATTTACCACCAACTAATTTAGGGTATCAATTGGCCTATCAGCGTTGTTGCCGCAATGGAACTATACAAAACATAGTAACACCTTTGCAAATTGGTGCAACTTATTATGCAAGTTTACCAAGCAATACAATTGCTTTTTCAAATTCAAATCCAACCTTCACGAATTTACCTCCGCTTTTTTTGTGTTTAAATTATCCATATACATTTGATCATTCGGCAACGGATATAGATGGAGATTCATTGGTGTATAGTTTATATACTCCACTTGAAGGAGGTTCGCAAGGATCCCCTTCTCCCAATCCTACCAATCCCCCACCCTATTTTCCACTGTCGTTTCAACCCCCTTATAATCTTTCAAACGTAATGGGAGGAGTGCCTTTGGCTATCAACCCACAAACCGGTTCGCTAACGGTAACGCCAAACACACAAGGGCAATTTGTTGTAGGTGTTCAAGTAGCTGAATACCGCAATGGTTTTTATTTAGGAGCTACCAAAAGAGATGTACAATTTAACGTAGTGCCATGCCCCAATTTAATTGTCTCTGAAATTGTTATTCCAGTCCCCAGTTTGCAAGCAATTGTAGCTTGTGGAAGCAATACAGTGCAATTTAACAACAATAGTTTTGGAGCAGTAAGCTATAAGTGGAATTTTGGTGATCCTACGACAACAAGCGATACCTCTTCCTTGTTTCAACCCAGCTATACTTATCCAGGTCCCGGTACCTATCAATCCTATTTAGTAGCTTTTAGTTCGAATCCAAATTGTAACGATACCAGCTTTGCTACGGTAAAAGTTTACCCTCCTTTTACTGCTGATTTTGCAAGCAATTTTAATCCTTGTACACGAACTGTTAGCCTAACTGATTTAACAACCTTTCCGGGTCACCCTATTACAAGCCGTTCCTGGAATTTTGGAGATGGTAGTACTTCAACATTGCAGAACCCAACCCATACTTATGCCAACCCGGGAACTTATACCATCACCATGCAATCGGCCTCTAATTTGGGTTGTTCAGGTAACAAAAGCATAACGATTACTGTACCATCAGTAAATACACTTAGCGTTGCCGGTTCAACTTCCATTTGTTTAGGCGATAGTACACAAATTTCGGTAAGTGGCGGTTTCGATTATTCTTGGTTTCCGACAGGTAGCCTAAGCAATCCTTCTATTGCTAACCCAATTGCATTTCCTAGCAGTACTACTACTTATTCTGTTTTAGGAAAAGTACTTACCAGTACGGGTGATACTTGTAGTGCCAACCAATCGGTTACTGTTACGGTGAATGCTTTAGCGCAGGCAGCAGCATCTGTTAATCCAATCAGTTGTGGCAAAAAAACAATTCCCTTCACCAATACATCAGTCAATGCACTAAGTTATGCCTGGAATTTTGGAGACCCCGGCTCTTCTGGCAATACATCCTTACAAACTAATCCTGTACATGTGTATTCCGATACCGGTATTTTTCAGATTCGCTTAATTGCTTATACGCAAGCCGGACAGCAAGGCTGTACCGATACGACTTATACCAGCTTACATATTTATCCCCCGGTAATTGCCGGTTTTGATTATGAAGTAGAAAGCTGCAGCAATACTGTTAGTTTTTATGACAGCACCGCTGATGCTTTTTCGCATCCTTCAAATTGGGTTTGGGATTTTGGTGATGGGCAATTTTCATTTCTTCAAAATCCGGTACATGTGTATTCAAGTTTTGGGAATTTTAATGCGAGTTTAATTGCGAGCACTTGGGTGGGATGTAAAGATACGCTGATTGTTCCCATTAATTTAACTGCTTTGGCAGCTGCAGTTGGCCCAAATGATACCAGTTTATGTGACGGTAATCCGGTAGAAATTTCGGCCTCCGGAGGTATTGCTTATTTATGGACACCGGCAATTGGATTAAGTAGTGACACTGTTGCCAACCCAACGGTTACAATTAATCAAACTACGACCTATACAGTTGCAATTACAGCGATTGCTGCCGATGGAGATACTTGTATTATATCAAAAAATGTAACAGTATTTGTCCCTTCCGGTCAATTACCCGCCTTAACAGCAACGGTTGATAAGGATACCATTTATGCAGGTGAAAGCACCACACTGCATGCTATCCCCGATTTATCAAACTTATTCTACAATTGGACTCCGACATCCTGGTTAAATAGCGTAACAATAGCAAATCCTGTTGCCACACCACTTGAAACAATTACTTACCAAGTTGTATTATCCGATTCATTTGAATGTGTGCGCAATGCCGATGTTAAAATTGTAGTGATTCAATTGAGTTGTGGTGAGAGTGAAGTGTTTATTCCCAATTCATTTACGCCAAATAACGATGGCGAAAACGATATTTTATTTGTACGCGGAAATCAAATTAAAGAATTGTATTTTATTGTTTACAATCGCTGGGGTGAAAAAGTATTTGAAACTAATAATCCTAAAAGCGGTTGGGATGGAATTTACAAAGGAGTTATTTCGGAACCGGGAGTATTTGCTTACTATGCGCGTATTATCTGTTTAAATAATGATGAATTAATTAAGCAGGGAAATGTTACTTTATTGCGTTAAAATCTGCTGCTCAATATTGTAAATAATTCTATGTTAATTTATTTAAAGTCGAAATAGAGATTTATCAGTGAAATTGATTAGTGAGTTATGTTTAATTAGATGAATTGATGAAATTTTAAGAGCTACTGTTTCACAATTTTTTTGTTGACAAAACTATTGTTACCAAAAAGTTCAATAAAATAAACCCCTTTTTCGAATGCCAAAGTCGAAATTTTAATAGTGCCATGAAATTGACTTTGATAAACAATTCTGCCTATGAGGTTGTAAATCTTAATATTTGTATATCGTTTGTCACATAAAATAACATTCAAATGTGTATCAAACGGGATTGGATAAATATTCAAAATGGGAATGTTTGAATTAAAAACAGGTTCAATAGTTTGGGAACTTAATGGTGGAACAACATAAATCGCTTGTGCAAAGAGTGAATCACAGAATGTATTTGAGCAACCACTGCTATCGGTTAAGGTAAGACAAACATTATAATTTGAAACAATCGCATATGAATGCGAAGGTGATTGACCGATAGAAGGATTTGTGAAATCGCCCCAATCCCAGCTATAAGAAAGCGAACTCAATCCTGTTGAGAGATCCACCAAATGCCAGACATTCGCTAAAACAGAATCCGGACGTGGAATAAAATAAGGTGAAGGAGTGTAGGAAATCTGTGCTGTCATTGAAATCACGTGACACGTGTTTGTAATCCAACAGTTGTAATTACCTTCATGTTTCGCAAAATAAATTGAAGCTTCAGCCCCAGGTATATAAGTTCCGTTATAATTCCACTGATAGGTACTTCCAACTCCATTGTAAACCGAGAGCTCGACAGAATCACCCCTGCAAATTTTAGAACTACCATTAATCGTTATCGAAGAATCAGAAATTGGGTTTGTAAAAATATTTACGACGTTAGATTCACCTTTACATTGAAAACTATCAGCGACGAAACAGGTATAGCTTCCAAATGATTTTGCATAATATTGGGATTGGGTCGCGCCGGGAATCGCGCCAACTGGTGTGTGCCATTGATACGTCCAACTTGGCATTATACTGTCAACTGTAATTAAAGAAGAGTCATTTTGTGAACAGATGATCGTGTACTGCGAAGAGATAGTCGGAGAAGGGCCTGTTTTTCCGAACAAAGTAAATTGTGTTGAAGTGCCTACACATGTTCCACCAAACTGACAGGAATATTGGCCGGATTGTTTTGCATAATAAGTAGAAGAGGTTGCTCCTGAAATTGGTGCACCCTGTTTTAGCCACTGATATGTAAACCCGGGGCCAGCATTAGCGGTAAATAGGACAGAGTCATATTGGCAAACATATGGCTTAGCGGATATTGCGGTAGCACATGAATTATTAATTTGAGCTAAGGGTTTTTTCAAGACATAACCACTATTTGATGCAGCAAATATGTTATGACCATTATAACCGAGAGCGTTTACCTGTGTATAATTTATACCATTTACGGAAGGAACACTCAATGTCCAGTTAGTACCATCATCGATTGAAACATACAAGATACCGGGCAATGAATTTGTCTGTGATCCAAGGCTAACAAAAAAATTAGTGCCTACAACATTTATAAACCGGACAAAGTAATTAGTTCCTGAAAAACCACTATTTGATGCATTCCAGTTTACACCGTGATTTGTTGATTTAAATATTCCATAGCCAAAAGTACCGGCAAGAATAGTTGAATCTTTTACTGTAATTGAAGTGATCTTAGAACCCGGAGGGATTGCTAAGGGCGCTAAACTCCATGAAACACCATTGTTTTGAGAAATATAAACACCACTGGCTGTACCGGCAAAGATCCTTGTTCCTTCAACAGCAATTGCAAAAATCTCTTTATCAGGAAGCGATGCACTAATATCTGTCCAACTTTGACCATTATTATTTGTCACGAATAATCCGTACAATGTTCCTGCATAAATTGAATTTGCCGCTTTATACAAAACGTGGATTGATGTATTCGTTAATCCTGAATTAACAGGAGACCAATTTCCGCTATTCCAATTCTTTTTTAATATTCCCTCGCCAGCACCTATAGTGCCTGCAAATACCAGTGAATCTAATGAAACTATACTCGTGATTTGGCTATTACAAACAATTGTTGTGTCCCAATTATCTCCATCGTTTAAAGAGTAATAAATCAAATTCGAAAAGCTTGCCATTATAAGAGTATCCTTATTGGCTAAACAATTAATTGCATTTCCGGATGTGTAATATAAGGTTGTCCATGTTGATCCTTGATCATTACTTCTTATTAATCCATATTGAGTAGACGCAAACAAAATCCCTTTATATTTTAACAAACTATAAATAGCATTTGAATAAATTGTATCCCAATAATTTCCACCATTGTATGAGCGTATCAGGCCATTGACTGTACCAGCAAAAATCACATTCGAATCAATTAATAAATTTGATACGGGTGCGTTAAAAAGGCCTGAATTTGAAGGTTGTATCCATGATGTTGCATGATTATTAAGAATAAAGAAATTTCCAACATTCCCAACACAAATCATACTATCATTCGCTGCAATAGATTTAAAGTCCAGATCTGTTAAGCCGTTTAGTGTAACTGGCGTCCATATGGTATCGTTTTCACTTCTTGAAAAAACAGAGGAATCAACTGAAGCCCCATATAATTTATTTGAATTAGAGGCCAAATAATTGATATAAAGTAATCCTCCATTATTTAAGTTTTCGATTTGCCATGTCGCTCCTGAATCTTTAGAGGAATATAAACCATTATCTTCAAGAGAGAATAATTTATTACCGATATTTTCTATTTGATGGATTCTTCCATTTTTGCATCTACTCCATGTTGCCCCATAATCAAATGATCTGAAAATCCCATCTGTTGTTTGGCCGAATCCTCCATCATTTGTACCCACGAATACAATTGAATTAAGTGAATGTATGCATCTCACATTCTGATTTGCAATTCCATTATTAACGTAAATCCAGGTGCTGCCAGTGTCAATCGATTTAAACACACCACTTGAAGTTCCTAAAAAGAGAACACTATCAATGTTAGTAATGCATTTAGGAGTCTTCATGGATGGGCCTGCAGCCATTTGCCATTGGGCGTTCCCGGATATTGAATAAATGGTAAATATTAAAAGAAAAAATAATTTAGTTCTATCCATATCAAACGTATTTCAATTCTAAGTCTTATACAAAGATAAACCTTCTAAAGCCAACAAGAAACTTTCGATTCTTAATTGCAAATCTGGAAAAAGATTCTAAATTTGATTATAATTAATTGATAGTGAAGTCTAAGAGATATTTTCTTATGATGATTATTTAATTTGATTACCCATCCTTATGAATAAATCAATTCCTCTTTTACTTGCAGTATTTATAAATTTCTGTAGTGCACAAAATGCTCCATTTATTGATTGGCAGAAGAAGGACGCAAATGGTATTGGGAAATTGATTAAAGCAGATAGTGACTATAACCTAATAGTTGTGGGTGGCACTGATTATAGTTCAAGTGAAAATGGGTTTCTTTATATAAATCTTTCTAAACTTGATCGGCAAGGAAATGCAATATGGCAACGGACATATTTTGATTCAACGAATTCATTCTTAGATGAAGCATTTGATTTAGCAATAGACAGTTTTGATAACATTTATATTTCAGGCAGAAGTAATTGGACAGGAAGTTTTTCTTGGGATATTAGCCAATCTCTTATTTTGAAGTATGATAAAAATGGAAATTTACGGTGGGCAAAAAAATATGGAAACAATATTGGGATGGGGGGAGCAGCCTCAAAAATAAAATTGTTTAATAATAAATTTATCTATGTAGTAGGCTCAATGGATTCATTAAATGGAAATAGTTCATATAAAAGTTTCATTGCCCAATATGATAGTAGCGGTATTTTAAATTGGTCTCATGTCGATTCCAATTCCTTCGAAACTTTTTTTGTTGATTTGGAGATAGACATGCAAGGCAATGCCTACGCAGTAGGTGTCACAACGTGTTGTTTGCCTGGTTACGATACTTATGTCACAAAATTCAATTTGAGTGGGGGAACCGTTTGGACCAAAGTTGCATTAGATTCAGTTTTCACCTATTCACATGCTCTTTGTTCTGCAATCGATGATTCTGCCAATATATATATAGGTGGAGAAACGATAAATCCAAATTTAACAGCGGGTTTTGATTTTATATTGACAAAAATCGACAGCAGTGGAAATGAAATATGGTTTGTACCATATAATAGTACGACAAATCCTGATCACGAGTTAGCATCCGGAATTATTTTAGACTATGATCAAAATTGTTATTTGTATGGAAAAGTTGCATTTGGCGGTGGGAGTCAAAGCGCCCCGCTTATAACTAAATTTAATAAAAATGGTAATGTAGAGTGGAGTTGGAAATATGATACTTTGAATGGAGGGGCAGGTGGAAATTTTTATCATGCGATCTTAGGATTAGATAGTATGTTGATTTTCGGTGGAAGTGGTAAATCAATTCCCTTGCCACAAGAAGGCTATCTACTTGCTTCATTCAAGCCTAGCGGTCAGAAAAACTGGATAGCTGAAAGTAGCTGTAAATGTTATTTTAGATATTTTACTGAATTAGATAGTAATTTCTATGCAACAGGTTGGGACTATGTCTCTCCTCCAACCTTTGATTATGATTCAATATTCACTTGTAAATTAACATACGATACAAGTTTGCAAGTGCAGGCAATAAGGTTCGACAAAAATTCAATTGTTTATCCTAATCCGTTTTCACAGGAATTGAATTTTAGGTTTGAAAATAATAATAGTATTGTAGAGATAGTCTTATACGACATTTTCGGTAAAGTTATTTCAGTGGGTAATATCGAAAGATCATTCAAAATGAATACCTATCAGATACTCAATGGAGTTTATATCTTAAAGATCAGGTATATGAACGGTATTGAGGAATTTATTAAAGTAATTAAAATTTAAATAAACTCTAATCCTGACATCATGAAAACAAAACTTATTACATTATTAACGATTGTTCTTTTCCTTCATTCAGATTTGTTCGGGCAAGTAACCTGAAACCAAAGAGGCCTATATGTAAATCAATTTGTTGAACTTTTTCACAATTTAAACCCCGGAGGCCCCAATAATTCAATTAATACTGCTTATAGTATTCTTGGAAATACAACTGCAGAAAATAGATTGTTGACTTATTGTATGGAAAATCATATCACGTATATAGCCTTATATGATATGGCAAATATATTTGATGGATCGAGCCAGCAAGCAAATAAAATAATTGCGTTAAAAAATTTTATATGTAAAGCAAAAAGTAACTATTGCATAAAATATGTCGGAGCGAGTGTGAAACTTGATACATACTTACCCATTAAAAATGGGTTTGCATTAAGGCAAACCCCACCGTTTATATTTGATACGACCTTCCATGGTACTGAATTATATGATAGTTTAAGGTATTTAGAAGATACAATTCCATCTGATGATGCAAGATTTGCTGTAGCCGAAATGTTAAAATTGTCACTTCGAATTGCCTTCCTTAATAATAGCAGTATATCTTCTGTCGCTTGGACACAGTGCCCACAAGAAAATGTCGATATATTACTAACTGAGTGCATAAACCGGTCAAACTGA
>DGQS01000037.1 GCA_002389785.1 Bacteroidetes bacterium UBA4408 | reverse complement strand
GGACAAAGAATAAATAAATTTTCACATCCCGGTGGAGCAACAGAGGCATCGCTGGCCGATGTGCGGCAAACATAAAACATCGGTTCCTTGGGCCATTGAGGGGCATCGTAAATTTCAGCAGCATGGGCTTCCAAGGAACAATCAAAAAACAGCGTATGGTGTTGTAATTTTGGAAGCAGTTTTTTTATCCCCAAATAAAAGAGAAGTGCCGAAGGGGCCATAACACGTTTACTCCAGTAATTTGAAGAATACTTGCGGTATTCCTTTTTTAATAAGGTTTGTTCAGTATGTTGATAATCAGATCCTGCAACCACCCAGTTTGCCTCATACACCTTGGATTGTGTAGTGACAGAAACTGCTTTTCCATTTAACACATTTATTGAATTCACTGTTTCATTGAAAACAAACTGAACACCCTGTTGTAGTGCGACATTTTTCATTCCTTCAACAATCTTGTACATTCCTCCGGCCGGATACCAAGTGCCCAAGGCCATGTCAGCATAATTCATTAAACTGTAAAGGGCAGGGGTGTTTTTAGGCATAGTTCCTAAAAACAAAATGGGAAATTCAAGCAATCGAATAATTTTTTCTGAAGTAAAATACTTGCGAATATGTTTTTCAATTGGCTGAAATAAATCCATACGAAAAAGAGCAGGAATAAAGGAAACATCTAAAAATTCAGTCATTGATATTCCCGGTCTTCGCATTATTTTGTCAACAGAAACACGGTATTTATATTCGGCTTCTTTTAGGTATTTTTTTAATTGATTGCCAGCTCCAGGTTCAATAGACTCAAATAATTGACACAATTCTGAAAAATTGGACGGGACAATCAATTCTTCCCCATTTCCAAAGTAGGCAGCGTAAGAAGGGGAAAGTCGTTTAAGCTCATAATGGCTGGCTGTATTAGAGCCAAAATCGGAGAAAAACTCATCAAATATTTCGGGCATCCAGTACCAACTTGGACCCATATCAAAATTATAACCTTGGGATTCAAATTTCCTGGCTCGGCCACCGGCACTTTCATTTTTTTCAATTACCGTAACATCAAAACCTGACTTTGCAAGATAACTGGCTGCAGATAAGGAAGAAAAGCCGGAACCGATGACAACAATTTTATTAGACATGACTGAGCAAATTCACTTGCTTCAGGTAGTTGATTTACCTGAAATCTTTTAGCGAAACTATCAGTTTTTTTCGTGCTAAAAAAATACGACTCTTTACAGTACCAATTGGTATTTGCAGGTTATCTGCTATTTCTTTGTATTTGTAACCTTCAAAAAATCGCACAAACGGAACGCGTAGCTCTTCCTCAAGGGAATCTATTTGTGATTTAATATCTTTTTCAGCTAAAACTGAGAACGGCGAATTACCGGCATTTTTTGCCGGTATTGAATGTGTTATAGCTTCCTTTTCTCTATCAATAAATGCAGTTGATTTCGACTGCCTGCGATAATTATTGATAAATGTATTTTTCATAATCGTATATAACCAGGCTTTCAAGTTGGTACTTTCAGTGAACTTATCTTTGTTTAATAATGCTTTTAATAAAGTGTCCTGCAACAGATCATCTGCATCTGATGTGTCGGAGGTTAATCGCAATGCGAAATACCTTAGTGGCAATTTATAGCCTAACATTTGTTTGTTAAATTCGAGTGTTGACATAGAATTGAGCGATCGGTTAGAAAATTAAAAATTAAAATGTTTAACAAAACTATAAAAAGATTAAACAAAATAAAAATCAACCGATATAAAATAATTTAAAAAAAGTTAAAATGAGTATTTTTAAGGTCTAGCAAATGGCAATTGATTAAAAATAACATAGAGGATGAAACTTTGCCATTTCTTCGATTGTTTATAAATAATTTAATTACTTTTGAAAATCAACTAGGTCGTAATTAATTTGAGAAAATTTCTACTCGCACTTACTGTATTACTTGCTTTACATGCAAAAGCTCAGTTAACTTACAATTTTGTTGGGTTAGCGGGTACCTATACTGCATTAAGTGGAGCAACAAGTATCTTGGGAGCAAACCAAGACGATGCAATTTCTGCCGCATCACCCATAGGCTTTAATTTTAATTTTGGAGGCATCAACTACACCCAATTCAAGGCTTCTTCCAATGGATGGTTAACTTTTAATACTTCCATTACCACCTCAAATGCATTTAACGATTTGACAGCTACCGCAGATAGACCCATAATTGCACCTCTTTGGGACGATTTAGCGACAAATAATACCGGTTCTGTTTCTTACCTTTTAAGCGGCACCAGCCCTAACAGAACACTTACAGTGCAGTGGGATAAAATGTTATGGACTTATAGTGGTTCTACTTTCGCAATCAACTTTCAGGTTAGACTTTTTGAAACAACCAATGTGCTGGAGTTTGTGTACCTTAGAAATGGCAATCAAACAGCAAATGTTACTGCTTCGGCAAGTGCATCAATAGGCTTGGCAGGTCAATGTGCCGGCGACTTTTATTCTTTAGCTGATAATTCTGCAAGTCCGCTAGTTTCAAAAGTTACGGAAACAAACAGTATTAATAAAAAACCTGCCAACAACCAAGTGTATCGCTGGACACCTGCTTCTCTTGTTTTAAGCGGTGACGCTTGTGCATCGCCGATTAGCTTGACTTATTCGGTGGGATCTTGTAGCCCAACATCCGCTACTGTCGTTGGCGCATCAGCTATTGGTTCTCCTGCAGCTCCTGCTTGCTGGTCGCCTGCAACCAGTTCGAACGATGTATGGTTTTCGGTTACTAAACCTTTAGGACAAACCAGTATGCAAGTATCCACCGACTTTGCAACCGCTGCCTGTAACCCTTTTGGTACAGCTATTGCGGTTTACTCGGGTACTTGTGGAGCTCCTGTATTAATTGGCTGTGCAGACAACAATGGAATTTTAAATAGTGCCAATGCAATTCTCACTTTAACAGGACTGCCCAATGCTGCAACTACCTATTTAATTCGTGTTGAAGGAGATAATTTAACTGTTGGTAATTTTCAAATTTGTGTTCGCGATGTAATCAACGACGATTGTGCAAACGCAACTCAGCTTACACCAAGCTCAACTTGTGTAAATGTAACAGGCAATGTATCGGGAGCAACAGCTTCTTTGCCAGCAAGTACCTGCTTTGGAACAGCAGATGATGATGTATGGTATTCTTTTGTTGCAACTCAAAGCAGCCACATTGTTACAGTTACAGGATCTGCAAATTTAGACCCTGTTGTGCAACTTTTGTTGGGTCCTTGTGGCAGTATGACCTCGCTATATTGTGCTGACAATTCGTTTTCAGGTGGAACTGAAACGATTACTGCAACCGGTTTAACAATCGGTACTACTTATTATGTGAGAGTCTATAACTACAGTTCCGGACCTCCTACTACCACTACGTTTACAATTTGTGTTACGAACCCTGTTATTCCAACGTGTCCAAGTGGGTTAGGAACCGGTGTGGTAAACATTGCTTCGCTGCCTTATGTATCTGCAGGACGCACAACCTGCGGCATGGTAAACGATTTAACATCATCGAATGTACCCACTTGTGGCAGCACAAGCTATTATACCGGTGAGGATGAGGTATTTGTATTTACACCTGCAAGTTCAGGAAATATTACTATTTCAATCACTAGTTCAGGAAGCTGGACAGGCTTGATGCTCTATTCGGGCTGCCCTTTTTCGGGAACTTGCATAGCCTATAATCAATCTTCCACTGGAAATAAATCCTTGTGTACTACAGTGATTTCAGGAGTTACATATTATTTAATAATTGATTCCTATGCTTCTCCTGCATGTAATCCTTTTGATATTTCAATTTCGGCCCCAACAACGGCAGTTAGCAATGACGATCCTTGTAATGCTATAGCCTTAACTGTTTCAGCCAGCTGTAATTTTAGCAGTTATACCAACGAGTGTACCACAGGAAGTACCGGCATTACAGCTCCCGGTTGCGCCAACTATAGCGGTGCAGATGTTTGGTTTTCAGCAATTGTGCCTGCTTCTGGAAGTATAGCAATAGATACCAAAGAAGGAGTAGTTTTGGATGGAGGAATGGCACTTTATACTGGTTCTTGTAGTGCATTAACATTATTAACATGTGATGACAACAACAGTACAAATGGATTAATGCCACAGATTTCACAAACCGGTTTAACACCGGGAAGTACTGTTTATATTCGCTTTTGGGAGTATGGGGCTGATAATAATGGGACGTTTTCCATCTGTGTTACTGATCCATGTCCAGGTGGAAATGCCGCGAATGATCAACCTTGTAATGCGACAACTCTTGGTTTAAATGTTAATTTAACCGGCGATAACACGTGCTCGAACAACATCGGCGATCCGGCTTCTATTCCTACATGTTGGGTGAGTGGAACATCAAATACTGTTTGGTATAAGTTTGTTTGTCCGGCTTCAGGGCAAGTAAAAATCCGTACCACTTTAGGAACACTTTCAAATACCCAAATCGCTGTATTTTCAGGAAGCTGTGCTTCCTTAACAATGATTGCAGGAGCCTGTAATGACAATTCGCCAACTTGCGGGACCTCCTCCTACAATAATTCAGAACTTACTTTAAGCAGTGGTTTAACTGCAGGAAGCACCTATTATATTGCAGTTGACGGAACAGCTGATTTAAAAGGAACCTTTGACATTATGGTGGTTAATGGAGTTAGTGGATTTCCTTTAGCTGCAGGACAAGATTGCGGCTCCTACAATCCGGTATGCGGACAAACCATAACTGTTGGTAATCCGGGATACCAAGCTTATGGAAACAATTGTGATTTTCCCGGAGGAGGGAGCAATTGTTTATCTTCCGGAGAAAGAGGATCTGCCTGGTATTCAATTCCAATAAATGCCGCCGGAATTTTGGAGTTTACAATTGAGCCATTGGATTGGTTGGGTGCACCCAGTACTAGCGCAACTGATTATGATTTTGCCTTATGGAAAATTGCCGGAACCGGAGCAATTACTTGTGCTGATATAGCAAGCGGTGCTGCTCCTATCAGATGTAATTACAGTGGTTTGGGAGTAACAGGTTGCTTTAGTACAACTGTAAATACTGCTCCTGCTGCCTATCCAGGATTTGGATCAGCTTTTGAAACTCGTGTTAACGTTGCAGTTGGTGAAGTTTATGTATTGGTGGTAAGTAATTTTTCGAATAGTACTGCTGGATTTACCTTATCGTTTAATGCTACCTCCCCCATAAATTATACGTCAGCAGGGTCAACAATAACTTGGTCTGGCGGCACCAATACAGCCTGGAATCTAGCAAGTAACTGGGGTGGTTGTACACCACCCAATTGTACGATTGATGCATCCATTGTTCCCGGATCGGCTAGTCAGCCGGTTGTTTCAGCAAGTACATCTGTAAAAAATTTAACGATCAACAACGGGGCAACATTAACCATTAATTCGGGAGTAACCTTATCGGTTTGTGGTGATTATATGAATAATGGAAACTTAATGGCATCTCCTAATTCGACACTTTTATTTAATAATGGAAGCACCGTGCAAACCATCGATGGAGCTTTAGTGAATGCGGATAAATTTGGAAACTTAACCATTACCAAAACAGGTGGGCAAGTAAATTTAGTACAAAATATAGATTTAGGAGGAAGCTTAACTTTATCAAATAACACAAGTGTTCTAAATACGAATGGTAAGTATATTAAGATTTCAGGCAATATATCAAATGCAGCCGGAAATACAACGCTAACAGGAATTGGCTCAACCGGAACAATGGAGTTCACCGGCACATCCTCTCAAAATTATAATCAAGGAACCTCAAATCTTGATTTGAATAACGTGATTATGAATCACAGTGGGACCGGTGTTAACTTGCTTTCATCGATGAATATAAAGAGTGTGAGTGGATCATTAACTCTTACTAATGGAAAAATAATAACCGGAGTGAATGAACTTGTCATCTCAAACACAACACCCGGTAGTTGCAGTGCAGGTAATATAAACAGTTTTGTTAGTGGAAATTTAAGGAGGTATTTGCAAGCAACTGGCAGTTATAGTTTCCCACTTGGTAATGCAGCAAAAGGCTATCAACTCGCAACAATCAATTTTACCTCTCCTACACTTATAGGTAATTTATTAGGACGATTTGATTCATGGCCATCAACTCCACCTAGTATTGGGGGAAGTGATTGTAGTAACAATTACACGTTAGCAGCTGAAGATAATGGCTATTGGACCATAACTGCCGATGCCAACCCAACTTCAGGTTCTTATACTGCAACGCTTTATCCTACCAGTGCTACTAATACAGCAGCAGCGAGTGCATGGACAATAATGAAGGCACCAAATCTGGCGGGTACCTGGGCATATGATGGAACTTGTGGTACAGGGGTATCCGGAACAGTTTCGAGAACCGGTATGAAAGGTTTTTCCGTATTTGCAGCAGCACAGGGAGTATCCTCATCTTTACCTTTGCAGTTGTTGAGTTTTAGTGGGGAAAAATTATCAGATAAAAATAATTTATCATGGATTACACAAAGTGAATTAAATACAGATTATTTTATTTTGGAGCGATCAAAAGATGGTCAAAATTTTGAAGAGCTATCAAAAATAAAGGCTGCCGGTAATAGTTCGGCGCTTTTGCGCTATACTTCGAGTGATTATTATCCTTATGAAACAATCACCTACTATCGTTTGAAGCAGGTTGATTATGATGGCAAATACAGTTACAGTAAAATAATTTCACTACTTGGTAATGATTTAAATTTTGCTCTTGTTAAGCACTACCCAAATCCTGCAAAAGATGAAGTTTTCTTTTATTTTCTTTTGGATGAAAATAAATCTCTTCAGTTAGAAGTTACGGATATGTATGGTAAGTTAGTAAAAAGTGAAACTCTTGAAATGTCTGAACCTGAGGAGTACTTTCAACTTTCACTGCATAACTTTGCTCCGGGAATGTACTGTGTTCGCTTCTTTGATAAGGAAGGTTCACAACAGCAGATAATTAAAATTTGTAAAGAATAATTTTGAAGTATTGATTATTATGGGCTTTTAAAGTATAGTATAATCGTTTAATTAACAATTATCTTCTTTTTATAGATTGAATTTTTGGCGCTTCCGATTACCAGGTACATTCCGCTTTTTAGTTTAGGTTCGGTTGATACCTGATCTGCAAAATAGCCGCTTTCATCGCTAAAACTGAGTTTCGAATATACCACATTTCCCATCACATCGGTCAAAACAACCAGTACCTTTTCGTTACTCTCCAAACCGGCTATTGAAACTGAAAAATCTGCACCAATAACAGGATTTGGAAATACGCTGATGTCTTTATCATTCATAAAAGTTTTAACCGATATGATCTTGGAATCTTTGTATTTGTTATCAAAATCGACTTGCTTTAAGCGGTAATAATTAATGCCGGATAAAGGATTCGAATCTATAATTTTATAATTCAGAGGAGATGAACTATTTCCTGCACCTTTAATGGTTGAAATTATTTCAAAATTAAAGCCATCACGAGAACGTTCTACAGCAAAAAAGTTATTGTTAATTTCGGTTAAGGTCGTCCAGTTAATACTAACTTTTCCACCAGAATAAACAGCGTCAAAATTTAATAAAGTAATGGGAAGTACTCCGCTTCCACCAAACACATCAAATGTAGAGTTAGCTCCAGCGTTTCCATCCACAGCCAACCAATAGCTTGTATTTGGAGTTAAACCTGTAACCGTAAAATTTTGCGTTGCTGCGTTAGAAGCAAAACAGGGGTCATTTACAGAAGATCGGCCGTTAGCTGGATTGTTGTTGGTATTAGTTCCTGCTTTAGTATAGGGTCCACCGCAGGCACCACTAAATACACCATATTGAATAGAGCCAACAACATTGGTAAAATTAAAAGTTGCACTGGTTGCTGCTGGTTCGGTGGTAAATTTAAACCAGGCCGTGTTTTCAGTACTGGTAGCACACATAAATCCCGAATTGGGATCATTTGGACCATAAGCATAATTGCATCCTGCATTATTCGCACTTAAGGTTACACCGCCAAATACATCGCCTGCGCTATTACAGTCATCGTTATTGGCTTGTGACATTGCGCTCAGTTTGAATGTATAATTAAAGGAAGCAGGGTTAGGCCAGTTATCAACTACAAAATAATAGGTTCCTGCAGCAGGTAAATATATTGGAGTACAGGGTAACGCACCTGTACTAGCCCATTTACTTGCCATCGAGTGAGTTCCATCTGAAACACCAAAATTTCCTTGAACAACGCACAGTCCTGTTACAGGTGTAACATCTCCAGCTGTATTTAAAGCCGGGCATGAACGGGTTACACTTAGCACCGGATAGCAACCAGCTCCCGGGCAACCAGTAGGAATTAATTCATAAGTAAGGTATTCATTACCTGTGCTGGTATATTTGTAAAACATGTCAGGACCATCACCAAAGCCGGAAGCCAATACAAAAGGGTCAGCGCAAGAGTTTCGCCAATCATTTCCTTTTCCGAGTGTAGTAGAGGTATGTGTAAAGGGCAATCCTCCGGAAGCATTAATATTAATAGCTGTAGCACAAGTTACCCCCGATCCGGAGACAGTAACAATATTGGGCAGAGGATTTAAACAAATATCAAAAGTACCTCTGCTTCCATTGTTACCACTGTGGTCAACAGCAAGATAATATGTTTGCCCAATGGTAAGTCCGGTAAAATTTGCAGCTGTTCCCCAAGCAGGACAACTTGCATCAATAAAAACCCAATTAGCAGGACCTCCCGGACAAGGAGCGCCAATATTTTGTAAAAGAGAAATCTCAGAATTTCCGCCAATAGTGCCTGCAAATCCGGTTATTTCATAGTCAGGAGTGGTAGCAACAAAATTGAAAAACACTTCATATTGACGATTGTTTCCGCAACCCAATGAACTAAATGTATTTGCAGCAAAGGTACTTACTCCAACAGTATTAGATTCAATAAAACCACTGCTGCAGTAACGGTCGGTTATTAAAGGCGATGAACAGGGAGCTGAGACAGGAGTGCTACACGCAGGGCGATTTAATGTACCATGATTAACGCCTCCACCTGATGCGTCGCCGATTATTGTAGCAGTACCACCGGTACGGACAATATTTCCGGTTGTATTAGCGGTAGCCCTCACTTTTAATCCTGAAATGGTTAGCACATCAAACGAGGTTATTCCAGTAACGGTAATGGTAATGGTAATGGTAGTTGAATTGTTAACTGAATTTATGGATGCTGCACTAATATCGTTTCCACCAATAAAACTAGCAGAAGCAGCGGTTGAATTAAACTCAAAACCTGCGGGAGTTGTAAGAATTATTGTTGTAGCAGCTTGAACAGGTAAATCTGCAACAAGTAATTCAGTAATTACTATGTCAGAAATTGGACGGTACGATGTTGGAAATGCTCCACATAAATCAAGATTTGAAGGCGTCACAACAACTGCAGCACTTGCTATCTTTAGCAGCGAAAAGAAACCAAGAATGGAGAGGGTAATTTTTTTCATTGGAATTATTTTAGCCGGTTAATCTTTATCTTCAACATCAACTTCATTTGGACTACGCAGAGGCATAACTTTATGATAGTTAGGATTCAAATACACCGGTCGAGTCCACAGTTTTTTGTCTTCCGCAGTAATCAATACAGGTTTACTGATTGGGGTGTTTGGTAATTTATTTTCATAATGTGTTACAGAGATAATTGTTTCATCTGTTTTGAGAATTTCCTTGTCTGCAACAGCATTAGTTTTTGAAAAAGCTTGTTGGGCATTTGAGGGTAAATTTTGAATAAATAAAAACCCGACTACTAAACAAAGTTTGTAAGTTTTCGAATAAGCAAATGTGCGTAGCTGTTTCATAACTAAATTGATTATTTGATATATTATACATACAAAGGAAGAAAAAGGTTATAGAAAAATAAATTTCCATTTAAATTAATTTACATTTCTATTGTTTTCAAATTAGTTTCTTGGTTCCAATTTTATATTTTTTGCGAATTACATTCAAAATCAACCATACTTTGCTACCATTTTACAGATAATTAGTTACTAAAAGTAAAATAGATAAATTTTAGATGAAAGCTTAATTATTAAAGATAAAATTTTGGAAAATATAGATAAAAATCTTTAAATTCGCGAATGATACGAAAGGAACCTGGTATATGATTAGATTCAGCTATTAACAAAGGTTTGTTGTAAAGTTAAAGTAGGTTGAGCGTTGGTGTGCAGATTAGGTGCTACCTTCGTCACATTCGTAACATTCAATTGTATAAGGAGGCATTTTTTGATTATAAACTAACCATAAATTTAACTACTAAAACCAATTACCATGCGTTCAACCATTTCTACCACATTCATTAAAGCAAGCGTGTTTTTGACGATACTTGTTGCAATTAATCTATTATTAGTTTTGCCCGCTTTAGCACAAACCACAGTTTTCACAGATAATTTTAACAGAGCAACATTATCGCCCGGAGGAACACCTTCAATGACATACACAACTGTTAACACAGGCACTGGTAGTTCAGCTACAAGCGGTTCATCTTTTTTACAAACCATAAATGGAGGTACAGCAGGAAGAAGCTATGTGAGAGGAGCACTATCTACCTACAGTAGCCCATTTAATGGTACATTGGCATCAAACACAGGAATTGTCACCTGGACCTTTAATGCCCGAACTACACGCACTTCTACCTTAAGTGGTTTTGACGCAGGAAATTATGGTATTGCCATAGTGCTGGCAACCGACAATACTGATTTTCTTGCAGGTGCAGGATATGCAGTAGTATATGGTGGTAGTGGTAATAGAGAATACAGACTGGTGCATTTTACCGGAGGACTGGATGCAAATGCCAACATCACCACCATTACCAGTTCGGGTGCGAATGATTTTGCGAATGCTTCAAACTATGTAAGTATCAGGGTTACTTATAATCCGGTAAATAATGAATGGAAGTTATTTTTACGCGATGATGGTGCATCAGCCTGGACGGATCCTTCATCAGGGGTTACTTCCCAAAAGGGATCAACCACAGTTAATACTACTTACACGGCAAGTTCGCTTACTCAATGTGGTTTTTTGTGGAACTATAATACAGGCGCTTCCCAAAATGCACAATACGATAATTTTACTGTAACAGTTGACAATACACCTTTTTTAAATGTTAGTCCAAGTTCACTTGCATTCGGAAGTCAACCAATTAGTACTAATTCGTTGTCGTCTTCTTTTAATTTGTATGGAGTAAACCTAACCGGATTTCCCTCTACCATTAATGTTACCGCCCCAACCCATTTTCAAGTTTCAAACGATAATAGTACTTGGGGTTCAAGTACTACCGTTGCCTACACATCAGCAACTTTAAGCGCCACACCGGTGTATGTGCGTTTTTCACCTACCACAACTGGTGCTAAATCGGGGAGTGTTACTTTTACGGGTGGGGGATCAGTAGCTACCTATCCAACTGTTGCATTATCCGGTACATGTCCGGCAGCTGCCAATACTAAGTTATGGGCAGGTGGAGCTAGTGGTAATTGGAATACTGCTGCAAGTTGGTCTCCGAGTGGAGTGCCTGCAACCGGTGATGTAGTAACATTTAATGGACCAGCAACAATTGCCGTTTCGGTGAATGCGAATCCAAATACCTTAAGCAGTTTAACTATCACCGGAAATTCAGCAGTAACTTTTACTTCTAGTGGAGCTGGTAGAACCTTTACTTTGAGCAACGCTGGGACAGCATTGAATGTAACCAGCGGAAGCAGTATGATCTTAAACGGTTCTTCAGGTAGTGGAACTCGATCGATGGATTTGGTTTTTAGTGGTAGTGGCAATGCTGTAGAAATAGCAGGTACATTAACAGTTACAGACGTGCTTGAAGGTTCAAATGTGGATTTTACAAATAGTGTTTCAACAATTAAGGGAACATTAAAAAATGATGGAAGCTCAGGAGGTACCGACGCTACAATAACGAGTACTTCAAGCAATTTAAATATTGCTGCCAATGGTACCTACCAACATGCTTTAGATGCCGGAACAATCCCTACTGCAACTTGGGATGTTGCTTCAACTTGCAATGTTACCGGTTGGCTTGGTACTACCACGGCACCCGGTGGTATTCCACAAGATTTTGGAAACTTTACTTGGAATTGTACTTCACAAACAGGTGCTTTGTCACTTGGTGGTGCATTAAATGTAGTCAATGGTAATTTTACAGTTACCGCTACCAATTCAGGGTCTTTATCATTAGGGGGAACTGGTGTTGGCAATTTGACGATTGGAGGAAATTTTTTGCAAACAGGCGGAACTTTTATTGGTTCAAGCAGTGCAGCTCGAACAATAACGATTAACGGTAATTATACAGTAAGCGGGGGTACATTTAATTTAAGCTCATCTGGTACTGCCGGAAACGCTGTTGTTGTAACGGTTGATGGAAATTATACACATTCAGCTGGAACCATTACTGAATCAGGTTCAACAACCGGTAGTGGTATAACCTTTGGAGGTGTTAGCACTCAAACCTTTAGTTCGGGTGGGACCTTATCAAACACAATAAATTATATCATAACATCGGGTGCCATTGTTGATTTTGGAACTGCTGCCATATCAAATGGTTCAAATGGTACATTTAACCTAAATTCAGGTGGAAAAATCATTACTTCCAACAATGCCGGTTTAACTACTAGTGGTGCAACCGGCTCGATACAACTTACCGGTACCAGAACATATAACAGTGGAGCAAGTTATGAATTTAAGGGCACCAATACTGGTAATTTTACACTTTCAACACCCAATACAATAACCGGTACACTTACTTTTAACAGAGCAGCCGGAATTACTATTGATCAAAACTTTATAGCAACAACCTTAGCCTTAACGAGTGGAGCTGTGACCACCAATGCGTTGTCAATTACTATTGCATCGGGAGGAACATTTACCGGTGGATCATCAACAGCTTACGTTAGTGGAATATTGAAACGTGTTTTTCCTTCAGCAACTACCTTGGTTTATCCAATTGGTAAAGGGGGAAATTATCGACCGCTTACTTTTCAATACACAGCACTTACAGGAACAAGTACCGTTACCTTTGAGCAATTTGAATCAACATTAACCGGTGCCGCTCCAAGCAATACGAATGTGGGCATTGGCAGATTTTGGACAGGTTCACAATCAGGGGGTTCAGCATTTACATACAAGGTGAGTTTAGATTCAACCGGTTTTGTACGTACAGGTCCTGTTGTTATGATTAAAAAGGAGACAGGAACACAAACTTCAAACGCTGCAACAGCTGCAGGAGTTTTATATACCAATACCACAGGATTTACAACAATGACAACCTCTACAGATTTTGCTTTGGGAAGCACTTGTACAGTAAGTGCTAATGCAGGATCCGATCAAACTAATTCAGCTACTTGTGGCTTAACTACGGTTACCTTGGGAGCCAATACACCTCCCTTTGGCACAGGACAGTGGAGCATAATAAGTGGAAGCGGTGGTTCGTTTAGTGGAGGAAGCGGAAATCCAAATAATTCTTCAATAATCAATCCTACATTTAGTGGAACAGCCGGTGTAACCTATACCTTGCGCTGGACAATTACCAACGGCAATTGTTCTTCCACTGATGACATGTTGGTAACTTTTAATCAAAATCCAACAGCAGCAGCCGGTGCAGACCAATCCGGTGCAGCTACTTGCGGATTAACTTCAGTTACCTTAGCAGCAACTACGCCAACAGTTGGAAGTGGGCAATGGAGCATCGTTAGTGGAAGTGGAGGTTCGTTTTCAGGAGGTAGCGGAAATCCTGCCAATTCTTCAATTATTAATCCTTTATTTTCGGGAGTTGCAGGTACTACCTATACTTTGCGATGGACGGTTTCAAATTCTCCGTGTACTTCGGCTCAGGATGATATGATAGTTACGTTTAATGAAAATCCTACTACAGCCAATGCTGGTCCTGATCAAACCAATGCACTCACCTGTGGTTTAACGTCTGTAACACTTGCAGCAAACACTCCAACGGTTGGTACCGGAGCCTGGAGTATAATAAGTGGAAGTGGGGGTTCGTTCTCAGGAGGAGCCGGAAATCCAACCAATTCAGATAGTCCTACTGCTACATTTAATGGAGTTGCAGGAAATACTTATACTTTACGCTGGACTATTTCAAACGCTCCTTGCACAGCTAGTACCGATGATGTGGATATAACGTTTAATGTAGATCCTACCGTAGCAGCAGCAGGACCAGATCAAACTAATGCATTAACTTGTGGGCTCACAACTGTTACACTCGCTGCTAATACCCCAACAGAAGGTATAGGCTCTTGGTCTGTAATTAGTGGTGTAGGAGGTTCTTTTGTAAATGCTGCCAATCCGAATACTGATTTTTCAGGCGTTGCAGGCGTTGCATATACTTTACAATGGTCAATAGGTACCGTTTGCAACACCAGCAATGATAATGTAAATATAACCTTTAATCAAAGCCCATCGGTTGCTGATGCAGGACCTGATCAAACCGATATTTCAACCTGTGGATTAAGTTCAGTTACATTGGCTTCCAATACACCAACCATTGGTTCTGGATTGTGGACGATTGAAAGTGGTGTTGGTGGATCATTGAGCAATGCTTCAAGTGAAACTTCAACCTTTACCGGTATACCAGGTTCTACTTATACCTTGCGTTGGACTATATCCAACGCACCTTGTACCGATAGTTTTGATGAGGTACAAATTACTTTTAATGAGGAACCAACTGTTTCAAATGCCGGTAGTAATCAAAATGTTTGTTTGGGATCATCTGCTGGTTTGTCGGCAAATACACCCGTAATCGGAACTGGAACATGGAGTGTTTTGAGTGGTCCCAGTACCAATATTTCACAGTTCAGCAACGTAAATGATCCTTCGGCAATTTTTACACAGGATGGAGGTTTAGGAACCTATACTTTGCAGTGGGCAATTAGCAATAACCCTTGTAACCCCTCAACCTCGACTGTAACTGTATCTGTTATTTCGGGACCCTGGATAGGAAGTGTAAGTGATGATTGGAGTGATCCTTTAAACTGGTGCGGGGGTGTACCATTGGCTACAACCGATGTTACTATTTCAAACGGTGCGACATTTTACCCGGTCATATACAGTGGAGCTCGAGTAGCTCAATCTATTAATATTGAATCGGCTGCAAGTTTAACCATTAAAGGAGGTAGTTTAACAGGTGGCGACATTATCAATGATGGGTTATTAACCATAGACACTAGTGGTACACTAAGTATGATTTCGAATCAGGTTTCTGGAACAGGTACGGTTGTCATTCGTGGAACATTTGAAACGAGCAAAGCAGCCGGATTCAAAGGAACCGCCAGCACGGCAATCATGAATACAATTACCAGTATCAGTGTTACAAGTACCTCTACAATAGATTACACTTCAGCTGGTTCACAAAATATTACAGAAGGAAATTATGCGAATTTGAGTAATAGTGGAAATGGAAACAGAACTTTAGCAAGTTCAGGAAGTATAGGAATTTCGGGGATGTTTAGTCCAGGAACCGGTGATTACACAGTAACCGGAAGTTTGGTTGAATTTAATGGTATAAGTGCTCAAACGGTTCCTGCCTTATTACCTGATTCAAAATACAACAATTTGGAGATAAATAATGCGGCTGGAGTTTCAATGGTAGCAGATTTAAATTTAATTGAAAATTTATATTTAACCAATGGGGCATTTACTACCACAGGCTTTAATTTTACTCTGTTGTCAGATGCTAGTACCACAGCCAGCATAGCAGAAATTACAGGAGGAAGCATAATTGGAGATGTAACCATGCAACGTTTTGTACCAGGAGGAGCGGCAGGTTGGGCAACTATTGGTATGCCTGTAGGAGGAAGAACTTTGGCTGACTGGGACGATGATATCATTACTTCAGGCTTTAATGGATCTTCAACTGGTACCGGAACATTTGTAAATATTTATACTTACGATGAAACGGTTGGAGGTAATTCAGACGATGTAGCAGCCTATATTCCTGCTACAGACATTACTAACATAGTGGATCCTAAGGATGGGTACTTTGTGTTTATTGCCGATAATGCGACTACAGTTGCAGATAAATTGTTGGATGTAACAGGACCACCACTTACTGGTGCTCAGTCAATGAATGTAACCTATACCAATAATATAGATGTTAATCAAGACGGGTGGAATTTAATTAATAACCCTTATTGTTCTGATATTGATTGGACAGCCGGGACCTGGACCAAGACCAATATGGATGATGCAATTTATATATATGATTGTGAAAATAATCAGTATGTTGGTTATGTAGATGGTGTAAGTTTAAATGGTGGTAATGAAATAATTGCATCTTCACAGGCATTTTTAGTGCATGCGAACGCAAGTGGTCCAGTTTTAACAGCACAAGAATCAGTAAAAGCAGAAGGGAGTACCACATTTTATAAAACACCGGTAAATAAGGCAGTTGCCGGATTATTGCGGTTGCAACTAGCAGGATTAAATGGTACTTATCGTGATGAAACCATTTTTAGAACTAGGACAGGAGCTACCGCCTCTTTTGATCCAATGTACGATGCCTATAAGTTATATAGTTTTGACCCCGCAGTTTCAAATATCAGCAGTGTAGTAAATGGCACCCGGTACGGTGTTAACTCTGTTAGCGATTTAACAACAAATTTGGATTTAGCGATAAAAATAAATGTGAATACTCCAGGTACTTACACCATTAATTTTATTGGCTTGGATTATTTTCGATCGACAGTTGGTTGCTTAACTTTTGAAGATAAGTTAACCAATACTACTCTTGATTTAGGGATTGACAGTTCATATTCTTTTGTATCTGGAATTGATACAGTAAACAACTATAGCAGGTTTGTTTTACATTTTGGTGTAGAGGCCATTGTTCCTGTTATTAACCCAAGCGCTACTACCGTTAGTTTCCCTGGAAGTACAGCTGTTACTTTTACCAATAATAGCAGCGGAGCTTCAACATACTTATGGAATTTTGGTGATGGATCAGCTGTTGATAGCAGTTTGAGTCCTGTTCATACCTTTGCAACAATAGGAGTTTACACAGTAAGCTTAACGGCAATAAATGAAGCAGGTTGCTCGCAAACCAGCAGCGTTCAAATTACTGTAGATGATGTAACTTCAGTGGGTCCACAAGCAATTATAAATGATGTAATATCTATTGTGAAGGATGGTCAAGTTGTGAATCTTAATTACAACTTTAAAAAATCAACCAAAATTACGGTTAATGTTTACTCAGCTATAGGCGAGAAAGTAGCCGAAACAAAAGTAGTTACGCTTCAAAATAGCGGGAAGTATACATTAGAAATGTTAGATTTGGCGAAAGGTATATATACAGTTGAGCTGATTTATAACAATAAAAAACAGACTAAAAAAATAGAGCTTTAATTAAAAATTCATAATTTGAAAGGGGAAGAGTGGGAGTTACTCTTCCCTTTTTGATTTAGTGAGGTTATACTTAATGATTTAATGAAGCTGAGTTTTTGCAGTTTAAATATTTTTTCTAAATTTGCGGTCCTTTTTGAAATAAGGAAGCGGTGGGGTATTTAAGTCAATTTAAGATTTCGTTTTCAGGATTAAGCCAGGGGCTGCATGAATACAATTATACAATTGACGACAAGTTCTTTGAAGAAGCACAGTTTAGCGGTTCAGATATTAAAAGAGCCAAGATTAATCTGGATATTGACTTAGTAAAGCAATCGGGGATGTTAACCCTTACCTTTAAGTTTGAAAGTCAAATTCAAGTTAGTTGCGATCGTTGTTTGAACGACAACTTTATCCCCGTTAACGGAGTGCAACGTTTGATAGTGAAATTTGCAGAGGAACGCGAATATGAGCCTAAAGACGATGATGAAGTTTTAATTTTGGCTCCATCCGAAACAGAATTAGACATAGCGCAATACGTTTATGAATACATAAATCTGTTAATGCCCTATCAACGAATACCGTGTGAAATTTTAAACGATTTCAGTTTATGCAATCAAGAAGTAATTGAAAAGCTAACACATTATCAATCACACGGAACACCAGCCAAGGAGGAAATTGATCCTCGTTGGGAAGCTTTAAAAAGTATAAGTAGTAAAAAGAAAAATAAATAGAGTATCCATAATTTTAAACTAAAGTAACATGCCACATCCCAAACACAAAATATCGAAATCGCGCAGAGATAAAAGAAGAACACACGACAATGCTGTTCCAAGCACCTTATTTGTAGATAAGTCTACAGGTGATGTATCATTGTATCACCGCGTAAATACCGAAACAGGTATGTATCGTGGAAAAAAGGTAATGAAGGGCAGTAAAGAAGCATAAGTTTTTAATGCCAAACATAAATTTTAAAGATGCTTTCGGGCATCTTTCATTTTTTAAAACGGTTTCAGATCTATGAAAATAGGTATTGATGCAATGGGTGGAGATTTTGCTCCAAAGGCTGTAATTTCAGGAGCTATTCTGGCACAAAAGGAATTTAATTCTAATTCCATCAGAATTGTATTGGTGGGAGATGAGCAGGTGATTCAACAAACCATCTTAGAGGAAGGTGGAAACTCAACACTATTTGATATTGTTCATGCTCCCGATGTAATAGGTATGGGAGAACATCCTACAAAAGCACTTTCACACAAACCACAATCGAGTATTGCAGTTGGATTCTCACTCTTAAAGCAGGGCAAAATTGATTCCTTTGCCAGTGCAGGAAATACGGGTTCAATGTTGGTGGGAAGCATGTTCAGTGTAAAGTCAATTGCAGGTGTAATTCGCCCTTGTATTACATCTGTTTTACCAAAGGAAGACGGAGGAGTTGGGTTGATTTTGGATGTGGGTACAAATGCCGATTGTAAGCCGGATGTTTTGTATCAGTTTGGGATGCTGGGGAGTATTTTGGCGAAAAGCGTATACAAAATTGATAACCCTAAAGTAGGATTATTGAACATCGGCGAAGAAGCAGAAAAGGGAAATTTAGTAAGTCAGGCAGCTCACGCATTAATGAAAGATTCAACCCATTTTAATTTTATTGGAAATGTGGAAGGGCGTGATTTATTTAGTAAATCGGTTGATGTTATCGTTTGCGATGGATTTACCGGAAATGTTGTGTTAAAAGAAGCGGAAGCATTTTATACCTTAATTAAGCGCAGAGGAAGAAGCGATGAGTTTTTTGATCGGTTCAATTACGAAAATTATGGAGGGACGCCTATTTTGGGTGTTAATTCAAATGTGTTAATTGGTCATGGAATATCTAATTCGGTAGCAATAAAGAACATGTTGCTACTAAGTAAGGATGTTATACTTGCTAAGTTGCCCGAAAAAATTAAAGAAGCTTTTAATTAATAAAAGCATTAGTAGCTTGAAACTACTTAAACTTCCTAAGTAAATTCTTTTCATGTTTGTTACCTAACAAACTTTAATTCCAATAAAAAATACGGTTTGTTTACAGAAAAAATTTAATATTGTGATTCTTTTTTTGATAAAAACAATTAATTGGTGAAAAAAACACAAGCTGCAATAACTGCTGTTCATGGATATGTTCCTGAATATCGGCTAACCAACAAAGAGTTGGAAGGCATGGTAGAAACAACCGAAGATTGGATACTAAGCCGAACAGGAATTGCCGAACGAAGAATTTTACGAGAACCCGGCAAAGCAACTTCTGACATGTGCGTTGAAGCTGTGAACGGCTTACTGAAAAAACGGGGCATAAAAGCAGACGAAATAGATTTATTAATTTGTGCTACCGTTACTGCCGATTTAATATTTCCGGCAACGGCTCAAATAATTTGCGATAAAATAGGTGCAAAGAACGCCTGGGGCTATGATTTAAATGCGGCCTGTTCAGGTTTTTTATATGGATTGGTTACCGGATCAAAATTTATTGAAACAGGTGCTTATAAGAAAGTAGTTATTATTGGGGCAGATAAAATGTCGAGCATAATTGACTACAAAGACAGAGCTACTTGTATTATTTTTGGTGATGGAGCAGGAGCTGTTCTCTTAGAACCTAATGAAGAAGGGAACGGAATTATTGACTCGATTTTACGGGCAGATGGTGCAGGTCGCGAATTTTTACACCAAAAGGCAGGAGGGTCGTTAAAACCTCCAACATATGAAACCATTGATGCTCGCGAGCATTTTGTATATCAGGAAGGAAAGACTGTTTTTAAATTTGCTGTTACCAACATGGCAGGTGTTTCAGCTGAAATAATGGAGCGAAACAATTTAAAACCGAGCGATATAGCCTGGTTGGTGCCGCATCAGGCAAACCGACGAATAATAGATGCCACAGCAGAACGAATGGGTGTAGGCAGTGAGAAAGTAATGATGAATATTGAAAAATATGGAAACACTACTGCCGGAACTTTACCCTTGTGCCTATGGGAATATGAAAGTCGCTTAAAAAAGGGCGATAATTTAATATTAGCTGCTTTTGGAGGTGGTTTTACATGGGGCGCAGTATTCTTAAAATGGGCCTATTAACAACTTAATAGAATTTGGAAAGCACAATATTTTGAAGTATCATTGAATAATCAAAACCTAAAACATGGAACTAAAAGAAATACAAGATCTTATTAAATTTGTAGCAAAAAGCGGAGTAAGTGAGGTAGAATTAGAAAGTAAAGGGTTTAAAATTGTAATAAAAACAGGTAACGGAAATGATGCATACCGTGGCGAAACAACTGTAATTCATGCAGCTGCTCCACTAGCCGCACCAATAGCTATGCCTGTTGCACCCGCTCCTGTTATTGCCGCAGCCCCATCAAGCCCGGCACCGTCCGTTTCCAATGAATCAAAATACATTGCTATAAAATCTCCGATGATTGGAACATTTTACCGTTCTGCCGGCCCTGGAAAGCCTGTTTTTGTTAATGTAGGAGATGAAATAAAACCGGGTAAAACAACTTGTATTATTGAAGCAATGAAGTTGTTTAATGAAATTGAATCAGAAGTTTCAGGCAAAATTGTGAAAGTGTTGGTTGAAGACTCCTCTCCGGTTGAATACGACCAACCGTTATTTTTGGTTGACCCTTCTTAATATCCGATTCAAAAAAAGTGATTACAGCATGACTCTTTACTGAGTCATTGGATAATTCTTATACAAAGAGCTATGTTTAATAAAATACTAATTGCCAATAGAGGAGAAATTGCTTTACGCGTGATACGTACCTGTAAAGAAATGGGTATAAAAACAGTTGCAGTATACTCTACGGCCGATAAAGACAGTTTACATGTGCGTTTTGCTGATGAGGCAGTGTGTATTGGCCCCCCCGCCAGTAAAGATTCATATTTGAATATTCCGAACATTATTTCAGCAGCTGAAATAACCAATGCCGATGCAATTCATCCCGGGTATGGTTTTTTAAGTGAAAATGCAAAGTTTTCGCGCATTTGTGGCGAACACAACATTAAGTTTATTGGTGCATCTCCTGCCATGATTGACGGTATGGGAGATAAGTCGTCTGCAAAGGATACGATGAAGAAAGCCGGAGTTCCTACCATTCCTGGTTCCGAGGGCTTACTTAGCGATATAGAAGAAGCTAAACAAATTGCCAAAAAAATAAAATATCCGGTTATACTCAAAGCAACTGCAGGTGGTGGTGGACGAGGAATGCGCATCGTTTGGAAAGAAGAGGATTTGCAATCGTTGTGGGATAGTGCCAGACAGGAAGCCGGGGCAGCCTTTGGAAACGATGGTATGTACATGGAAAAGTACATTGAAGAGCCACGTCATATTGAAATTCAGATTGTTGGTGATCAATATGGGAAGGCTTGCCATTTATCAGAGCGCGATTGTTCTATTCAACGTAGACATCAGAAATTGGCTGAAGAAACCCCTTCACCATTTATGACCGACGAGTTACGGGATAAAATGGGTGCTGCCGCAATTAAGGCAGCTTTAGCAGTTAATTATGAAGGTGTTGGAACGGTTGAGTTTTTGGTTGACAAGCACCGTAATTTTTATTTCATGGAAATGAATACCCGTATTCAAGTGGAACATCCCATAACGGAAGAAGTAATAAATTACGATTTAATACGAGAGCAAATATTAGTGGCAGCAGGAACACCCATCTCAGGAAAAAATTATTTCCCTCAATTGCATGCCATTGAATGCCGCATCAATGCAGAAGATCCCTTTAATAATTTTAGACCTTCACCTGGTAAAATTACCAATCTACATACTCCTGGAGGCCATGGTATTCGTGTAGATACGCATGTTTATGCCGGATATACCATACCTCCCAATTACGATAGTATGATTGCAAAATTAATTACCATAGCACAAACACGAGAAGAGGCAATTGCAAAGATGGTGCGTGCATTAAGCGAATTTGTTATTGAAGGAGTTAAAACTACGATTCCTTTTCACTTGCGACTCATGCGCGACGAACAATTTATCAAAGGTGATTATACCACCAAATTTTTAGAAACATTTGATTTAACTGAATAGCATATTTAGTTTTAGTTAAAAGCCACTTAGCCATCCGTTAAGTGGCTTTTTGCATTCGTTGGTATTGATAGAAATGTAAGGCACTTTACCAAAGTTCTTGAAAAACTTTCAGTATTTTTATAGCAATAAATCGAACAATTACTTACAGGGCAATGATGAAACTTTACAAAGTGATAACCTTTATTCGAAAAAAAATAATTTCATGTGCATTGCTTCTGTTGTTTTTTACAGCCGATGCTCAGGAAAATTGCGGGTTTAATTCACATCAAAATTATTTGAATTCAAAAGGAGGAATTCAGAAAAATGAAATTCCTGTAAACAGCATACTTCCCGATCATTTTAATAATAATCTTGTTAACGGACTACAGCATTCAGAAGAAAAGGCGAATCAGGTGTATACAGTTTCGGTAGTTGTGCATGTTTTGCATAATGGAGAAGCGGTTGGTACCGGAACCAATATAAGTGATGCTCAAATACAGGCAGCGATTGCAAACTTGACGGCCAATTTCAGAGGTGTAAACGGCATTGGAACCGACACAGAAATAGAATTTTGTTTAGCAAGCCGTGATCCTAACGGATGTCCAAGTAACGGTATTGTTCGGGTAAACGCATCCGGAGTTCCAAATTATACACTAAAAGGAATTTCACAAAACAATAGTTGTGGTGCTGCTGATGAATATGTTGTAAAAAATTTGAGTAGCTGGTCGACCTATTACTATTACAATATTTGGGTGGTAAATTTAATAGAGTGTTCCTCTTCACTCACACAAGGATATGCTACTCCACCCACCGGCGATCCATACGATGGTTGTGTAATACTAGCATCAGCAATGAACGGAACTTCAACCACTTTAACACACGAGGTAGGTCATGGATTTAATTTGTTGCATACTTATGAAGGTGATTTTGGTGGGGTAGTTTGTCCTGCCGATATATCTTGTTCAGTTGATGGAGATAAAATTTGCGATACGCCGCCTCACAAGCAAACTGATTGTGGTACAATTAATTCTTGCACCACAACCGGAAACTGGGATAATTCGCGCTTTAATTTTATGAGTTCATGTACGCAACGAGATCGTTTTACCCCAGACCAAAAGACAGCTATGCGCACTACTTTTTTATCGTTTCCGCGTCAATTATTGCTGTTTTCAAACGGTTGTGTTCCTAGTATTTTTGGCTCAGTTATTAGTCAAAGCAATGTTTCTTGTTATGGACTTTGCGATGGATCAATTAGTGTGAGTCCCGGATGTAATTCTTCTTACACCTATTCTTGGAGTAATGGAGTTACAAGTAATTCAATAAATAATGTATGTGCTGGAAATTACTCTGTAACCATAACCGATGCTTCTAATTATAGTGCTAATATTCCATTTACCATCACTGAGCCAACTCAAATTACAGTAGCACCTACAACAACAGGTACTTCGTGCAATGGGGCTAGCGACGGTTCAATAAGTTTAAATGTAAGTGGAGGTATTCCATTTACCTGTGGAGCAAATTATAGTATCACCATTGGAAATGGAACCGTTGTTCCTCCCAGTACACAATATCCTGCACCTTTTGGGAATTCAAAAAAATCGGCCAAGCATCAAGTGTTTTTTCATCAAAGTGAAATGCAGGCGCTTGGATTTAATTCTGGTAAAATTAGTTCAGTAGCCTTAAATGTTGCTTCTATTAATGGGACCAGTACTTATCGAAATTTTCAAGTTCAAATTAAAGCTATTCCCAATGTAGGTTCATTGACCGTTTTGCAATCTGGTTTACAAACTGTATTTGGGCCGCAAGATATTTCAATTAGCCCCGGTTGGAATACATTTTTCTTTTCTAGTCCATTTCAGTGGAATGGAACAACCAGCTTAATTGTTCAGTTTTGCTTTGCAGATACAGTAAGTACTTTTAACTCACCTGTTTATTGCACAACTATGCCGTTTAAATCGACTGTTTATCTTGCAAAAGATAGTAGTAGTATATGTTCATGGGTGCCGGGTCCAAGTATTTCTGCCTCTACTTTTACTCGACCGAATATTCGTTTTGGTGTATGTAATGATTCATTAAATTATGCTTATACATGGAGCACCGGGTCTCATGCTAATTCAATAAACGGACTAAGTTCTGGTAATTACTCAGTTACCGTTTACGATGCAAATGGTTGCATAGGAACAGCCTTTGATTCTGTTGGGCAGGCAAATCCTGTTATTGATGCAGGTACCGACGTTTTAATAGTACTTGGTGATTCTACAGTAATTGGAGGTAGTCCTACAGCTTCCGGATTCCCACCGTTTATTTACAGTTGGTATCCTTCAACTGGATTGAATTCTGCTACAATTGCCAACCCCATCGCAAATCCATCATCGAATACCACCTATGTTGTTACTGTTACTGATATTAACGGATGTTACAAGAGTGATTCGGTAGTAGTTTCGGTAAATACCAGCATCGGTATACAGCCTGCAAATTTATCTGCTGATTTAAGTATGAAAATAGATGCTGTTAATGAACAATTACTTTTTCAAGCTAGTGAAATACCTTCAGGGACTTATCAATTGCAACTAAGCAACAGTTTAGGTAAAGTGGTAAAGGAACATAGTATCCTTGTTAATGGACGTAATTTAAATTATCGAATGGATACGCGGCAATTAGCTAATGGATATTATTTGATTAAACTAGTTGGAGAAAACAGTGCTACAATTTTTCGATACATCAAATCGTAGCTCCGTTTTTACTTTATTGATTACTTGCGAATAATAATTTTTTGCATGCTGGTTTTATCAGCAGTTTTAACCTCGCAAAAATACACTCCAGAAGTAAGATTAGCGGTCGAAATAGTTAACTTAACTACTCCAACATTTTGAGATCCATAATCAAATGATTTTACCGTTTGGCCTATTGTGTTTTTAAGTTGTATGCTTAATGGTTGAACTTGCTCATTCTTAAATTCGATTCGAATATTTTCGTTGGCAGGATTGGGATACATGCTAAAATAGGAATGTGTGTTCGCAACAGTTTCATTAATAGCTAGTGGATATAATGAATCGTATTGAACTTGTGCATTCGCTGCTGACAATTGCAGATCTGCAAGGCTATCACCAGCCAACAATGCAAAAGCAACCACCACACTGTCGTTTGGACTAATAACAAAAGGACCACTACTCACAACATCACAAATATCGGCTCCAGCTCCGGCCACACCGGCATTTGCACGATTGGTACTAAGCGTGGTGTACTTTTCAGTTTCTGAATAACCGCCATTGTTTAAATCAACTCCGCCGCTTCCGCCGGTAACATTATCAATTGCGTAATGCACGGCAGGGGCTGTATTGCTCAGCAATTTAATACCAGCGTACAAACCATTAGCACCACTGTAATAAGCGTAGCCCATTTTATTTGCAGCATCAAAAGCTGCACGATTGCTAGCGAATGTTGAATCATCTATATCCCAATCGGCAAAAATTCCTGCATAAAGTGAGTTAAAAGTTGCCGCCGATTTATTGGTAATAGTATATTCCACAATTACATACTTTGTATGTCCCGGAGTATTCCATGCAAATGCTTTGTGTTTTACATTTAAACCAATAGGAGAAGTTGCAGGATTATCAGTAAAGAATCCGTGTAAATCAAAGTCGGAAAATACAGTTGGAATTTGACGACTTACTGCTTGACTGCTTCCGAAGTCTTCATCGGCAATACCGGCAGTTGTGCCCCGCACCATATCTGAAACAGCTGCCGAATTATTTCCAATCATTAAACCGGCCTCGTACAATAATTGACGACTATTTTTATATCTAAAACCTAAACCATCTAATTGACCATCGGTATTAAATCCTATACGACCTTTACTGGTTATGGATGTTGATATATCATTCACTGTAACGTTGATATAATCAACATTAATAACTACATCAAAGTAATAGTTAAACGTATATGTACCATCCGTAAAATTAAGCTTAAAGGTTACAACTGAATTTGCAGGAGCGCTTGGATTAACAATTACCAGAAAGGGATTAAAATTATTGTTGATTTGTTGCAAGGTAGTCATTGGCCCAACGGGCATGCTTGGATTGATTATAGAAACATAAGTAGAAGTAGTACTAAGGTTTATGGTGAGATTAGTTAAAGGCGCCAAAAAGTTTACAAAATCGCCGGTAATTTGAAGTGTATCGTTGCCTACAAATACCTCGTCGTTCGCGTCTGTAATATGACGAGCAGTCATGGTAACGGATTTTGCATTAACATTCGTAGTTCCCTGAAATAAATTGATTCTACCTTTTCCTAACTTACCTGCATAAAATCCAGAAACAGACACATTAATAGCATCGCAAGTTGATTTTAGTTGTTCTCCAATTTGCAGTCCGGTATAATTTGGAAACATGCATTTAATAAGTGCCGCTCCACCAGCAGCAACCGGAGAAGCCATAGATGTACCACTGTTGTTAACATAGGTGCCACCTGAATAAGTTGATTTTACGTTGCTTCCTGGAGCACATACATCAACACTGTTTCCATAATTTGAAAAAGAAGATTTGTTATCGGTAGAAGTGGTTGAAGCAACACTAAATGCATAATTGTAAGCAGAAGGAAAATGATCGGTTGAAACATTGTCGTTGCCCGCCGCGCAAACGACCAAAGCATTTTTATTGATGGTTGCATAATCGATTACACTTTGACCAAAAGAACCTCCGCCGGATCCGCCCCAGGAGCAATTAATAATGCTACATCCATGATCTGCTGCATATACGATTCCTTCATAAGCAGCAATTAAATCACCGTTCGCATTTGCAATTTTAACCGGTAAAAACTTGCAGTTGAAACCAACACCTGCAACTCCGGTAAGGTTGTCGGTTGACGCGGCAGCAAGCCCACACACGTGTACACCATGCGGATCACCTTGCCAGTTGGGATTGTTGTCGTTCATTCCTACATCCCATCCATTGAAATTGTCAATTAAACTATCGCCATCATTATCAATACCGTCAATTGGATCGTTGTAATTGTATTTTATATTTCCGGATAAATCAGGATGTGTAAGCTCGGTTCCACTATCGGTAATACCAATTACCACATTGGTGTCGCCTTTTGTAATATCCCAAGCAGTATAGGCTTTAATTTTATTTAAGTGATATTGGCCTGTGGTAGTAGCCATCGGGTCGTTTGGTTGATAAGAAATCGTAGGAACGTAATGTGGTTCTGCAAAATCGAAGTAGCCTGTTTTGAGTAATTTGTTGGCAACAGCTTCAACAGATAAATTTGATGTGTAGTTGAATTCATACATCATAGATAAATCGGCATAAGCGAATCCTTGTGCATTTTTTGGTTGTTCAGGAGCTTTGTGAAATGGAAAAATTTTGTGCAGATTAATTGCTCCTATTGAATTTAACACTGCATTGATAGCAGAAATTTGGACACTATTTTTAGTGCAACTATTGCGGTAGGCAGGTTTAATTTTAAATACAATTGTTGCCGGTTTATAATCTTTATCAGCTACCAGTGGAGATAATTTAAACACACGGGAATTAGAAATATAATGAGGTGTTTTAAACTGTGCAATAGAGCTCAGACACAAGCATGTTAAACAAGCGAATAGGGTTAGTTTTTTCATTGGTGTATGGTAAATTTTGAAAATTGATTAAAGGTTTAAAAATAGCGATTATTTAGATAACCCATTTCAGTGGTTATTGATTTTGTTTTGTGATCTTGAATTTTTTCTTGTATCAAAAATCCTGTTACTTTTATAGCATAAATCTCAAAAAATGAAGCAAACAATTTTTTTTATTTTGCTTGCCACACTCATAGGTGTTGAAGTAAAAGCACAAACGGATAGTATTGTAAGGGCTAAAATTCTGGATGATGGAGCTCAGGATGCTGAAAAATTTTACAACAAAGGAATAGCTGATTTTTCTACAAAAAATTATGTTTCAGCGCTTGAAAATTTTAATGAAGCAATCAAGTTAAAATCCACTTTTGAGCGTGCATTTTACAATCGAGGAACAACCAAGATTGAATTGAATGATTTTGGGGGTGCTTTGCTTGATTTTAATACAGCAATTTCGCTGAGTGCTACTGCTGAAAGCTACTTTGGCAGAGCCATGGTGTATATGCATGATAAAAATACAACGAATGCTCTTGAAGATTTTTCAAAAGCAATTGAACTGAAGCAGGACTATGCGCAAGCGTATTACTACCGTGGAGGTTTAAAGTTTGAAACCCAAGATTACAAGGGAGCAGAAGCTGATTATTCCTCAGCAATTCAATATAAACCCGGTTATGCTTATGCTTACAACGACCGCGGAAGTGCCCGACGAATGCTTGGCGATTTTGATGGAGCAATTAGTGATTATACGCAAGCCCTGAGTATGGGTTCAGACATGGCTTTTGCCTACAATAACAGGGCAAGTGCAAAGCGAAAAAAAGGTGATTCTGCAGGAGCCATTGTGGATTATACAGAAGCGCTAAAATTAAAACCTACCTATGCCGAGGCTTATAATAATAGAGGAAGTGCACGTTTTGATGCCGCTGATTATGAAGGAGCTATTGTGGATTTCACAAAAGCAATTGAGCAAAACTCAGGCTATGCATATGCCTACAATAACCGGGCAGCAGCCAAGTATAAATTGAAAGATTATAAAGGTAGCGCTGAGGATTGCAGCAAGGCAATACAATACAATGCCGACTATGGTTATGCTTATTTGAACAGAGGGATAGCTCGTGAAATGATGCGCGATGAAAAGGGAGCATGTGCCGATTGGAAAAAGGCAATTGAACTGGGAGTTGATGCGGCCGGAAACTATTCGGGCGATTGTAAATAATACATAACGATAGTGTAATATCAAGCTAAGATGAAAACAAAACTAATATTGATTTTACTTTTAATTTCGGGTATTGCTAATGCGCAAAGTGTTGATTTTGTAAAGAGCAATTTCCCAAACGATCGTGAAGGATTAAACACGGCAATTGACAACTTTGAAAAAGGGGACGAATTATTTAGTCAAGGAACCGTGTATTATAAATCGGCCTTAGAACCTTATTTATTAGCCAATAAATTTAACACCAACAATTCATTTTTGAATTTTAAAATAGGAAAATGTTATTTGTATTCAAATACCAAGCAAAAAGCAATTCAGTATTTGGAAAAGGCGAGTGAATTAAATCCTGGTATTGATGCAGAATTGCCCTATTTTTTAGGATGGGCTTATCACTTGGATATGCAATGGGATAAGGCAATTGAACAATTTAAAAAGTTTACTAAGCTCAGTGGAAGTAGTGCTTCTTTTTTAGAAATGCAAGCAGATGCAAAGCAACAAATAATCGAATGTGAAAACGGCAAAGAATTGCAACAACATCCCGTTCGCGTGTTTGTTGATAATGCAGGTGCTGAAGTAAACTCAAAGTATTCAGATTATGGCCCTGTGATTTCGGCCGATGAGTCAGTTTTGTTTTTTACCTCACGTCGCGAAGGAACAACAGGAGGAGCAATAGATCCGGCACTAAACGAATACATGGAAGACATTTACATGAGCCTAAAACAGAATGGTGTTTGGACCAAAGCAGTAAATTTGGGAGCGCCATTAAATACAGAGGAACACGATGCGAATTCGGGAATTAGTGCCGATGGGCAAAAATTATTGATATACTCTGCTAATGGGCACGGCGATTTATATGAATCAACCTTAACCGGCGATAAATGGGGGGTAGCTCAATCCTTAGGAAAAAACATTAACAGCAATGGGCATGAATCTTCAGCTTGTTATTCTTCGGATGGAAAATCAATTTATTTTGTTTCCGATAACCCGGAAGCGACGCTTGGCGATCGTGATATTTTTGTTTCTACCAAGGATGAAAAAGGAAAATGGGGCAAGGCCGTTAATTTGGGAAGTACCATAAATACTCCTTACGGAGAAGAAGGAGTATATCTGCATCCCGATGGAAAAACCATGTACTTTAGTTCAGAAGGTCATAAGACAATGGGAGGCTACGATATATTTAAATCGGTATATGAAAATGGCAAATGGAGTGAACCTGAGAATTTGGGCTTTCCTGTGAATACTCCGGACAATGATGTTTTCTTTGTGATTTCAGCAAGTGGAAAACATGGGTATTATAGCTCCTATAGCGATAAGGGATACGGAGAGAAGGATATTTTATTAATAACCTTTTTAGGTCCTGAAAAGCCAATGGTACTCAATAATGAAGATAATTTATTGGCGAGTATCACTGCTCCGGTTAAAGAAACCGTACTTGCTCCAACATTGGTAATTAAGGAGGCACAACTTACCATAATGAAAGGTATCGTGAGTGATGCAATCACTAAAAAACCGCTGGATGCCACCATTGAAATTATCGACAACAAACAAAACATTTCCATTGCCACTTTTACATCCAACAGTAGCTCAGGTAAATATTTAGTTTCATTACCTGCGGGTAAAAATTATGGAATTGCTGTTAAGAAAGACGGGTATTTATTTCAGTCAGAAAATTTTGATATACCGGCTTCAGCAGCATTTCAAGAGGTAGTAAAAGACATTGCTTTGAAAAGTGTGGATGTTGGAAGTACCATCGTATTAAAAAATATTTTCTTTGATTTAGGAAAGGCAACGCTTCGTTCTGAATCGACCAATGAATTAGAGCGATTAGGCAAATTGTTGTATGATAATCCAACCTTAAAAATTGAGATAAGCGGACACACCGATAATAAAGGAAGTGCAGAACTCAATAAAAAATTGAGTGATGGTAGAGCGAAAGCAGTAGTTGATTATTTAATTAGCAAAGGAATTACGGGTGATCGATTAACCTATGTAGGTTATGGAAAAGATCAACCATTAGCAAGCAACGATACTGAAGAAGGGCGTCAGCAAAATAGAAGAACCGAGTTTAAAATTATTGGGAAATAGTGAAATTATTTCTCTATCAACAATTTTCTGTTTTCAATACCCAGGCTTGTTGTGATTTGTAAAAAATAAATTCCCGAGGCAAAGTCTTTGCAATTCACATTTTCATACTTTTTATTTGTATAAAGGGTATATATTTTTTCACCCAGAAAATTATAAATATCAATTTCTATTATAGTGGAAATGCTTGAAATTGAGAATTCATTCTTAGCCGGATTTGGAAAAATTGCGATAGAAGTATTACTTACATTTTCATTTATTCCTAAGCCAGCTACTAAGTAACAGGAAGAAGTATCAGCACACAAATTCTGGGTAACAATAACTGCGAAGGTACCATTTGTTGTTGCTGTGTAACTATTGAATGTTGCTCCTGCAATGGCTAAATTCCCATTGTTGCAATCTATCCATTGATAACTGCCGGAAGTAGCATTTGCGCTAAGTATATTGCTATTTTGAGTAACAGCAGTATCTGCGTGAAATATGGTAAGATTTAAATTAAAAATACTCGCACAACCAAATGCATTCATAAAAGGCAAATGATATAGACCACTTTGTGTAAAAGTTGTTCCGTTGGTAAAATAACTATGGCATGCACTCGTGGTTGAGTTGAGAATCGTCCCTTGATTTATGGTTAAATTGAGTGTGAGCAAACTATCACACCCAGCAGCATTGGTAAAGGTTTGTGCATACACGCCACTTGAAACATATTTTTGTCCGTTAATAATTATACTGTCGCAGGCAGTTTGTGAAAGGATGTTGGAAGTAGAGTTGAGCGTTAAATTCAAGGTGAGTATACTGTCGCAACCTGAAGTGGTAGTTAGGGTTTGAGTATAAACTCCGCTTGAATTGTAGGTTATTCCGTTTAAAGTAAATTCAGAACAGGTGATTTCAGTTAAGGTACTATCACTACTATTATTGATAGTAAGAATTAAAGTGAGTACACTGTCACAACCAAAAGCATTGGTAAGTGTTTGTAAATAAGTTCCGCTTGAAATATATTTTTGTCCATTTACCACAAGGCTGTCGCATGCTGTTTGTGTAAGCGTTGAATCTTTGCTGTTTATAATGGTTAGATTTAAATTAAGTACACTGTCGCAGCCTGCGCTATTGGTCAATACCTGAGTATATACGCCACTTTGCGTATACTTTTGTGCATTAACAATAATGCTGTCGCAGCCGGTTTGATTTAGGGTGCTCTCGTTATCGTTGATGCTGAGCTGAGTGGTAATAATGCTGTCGCAACCGGCAAGGTTGGGAATTGTGTCCAGGTAACTTCCCGAAGCCGACCAGATGAAATTACCGCTGGGTGAAATATAATACTGACAGGTAGCAACAGTTTGAGATGAGCTTGAGCTGTTATTTATGGTGAGGTCAAATGTAATAATACTGTCGCATGCCGCTGCATTTGGTATGGTATCCATGTATATTCCTGAACTTGTCCAATTGTAAATTCCGCTTGGGGAAATGTAATT
>DGQS01000129.1 GCA_002389785.1 Bacteroidetes bacterium UBA4408 | reverse complement strand
ATGAATAAATACCTCATTCTTCAGAAATATACTTGGTATCAGTGAACAATAAATTCGAAAGGTAATCTAACCAATTGCGAAAATTCCTCTCCTGAATCGCGCATATCTTCATCCAATTTATCGTAATGCCATCTAACAATAATCTTTACTTTATTTAATGGGTCATTAATTTCCTGTAAAATAGCTAATAAATCAAGAATATACTTAGCTGAGGTCGAGTTGAAATAATCAAATTTAAAATCAAACACTAGTTCTTTTTCTGTGGGATTAGCCACTACTTCTTGTTTCAAGTTCAACAGCCACTCTGTAAGTTGAGCATAAAACTTCCCTGTATTTTCAGGTCTTGATTCTCCCATAATTTCAAATTTTCCTTCTAAGAAGTCGAAGTTAACAAGAGGGGTAAAATCAGTTTGTTTTAAAAAAAGTACCTGCATACATTAATTCATGTTAACCTTTACAATTAAGGTAAAAAAAGAAATTCCTGCGCTAGCATCCCTAAATTGATACTCTAATTTATTCTCGGATTTTAAAGCCATATCAATTAATCCGATACCCGCACCATTTGTTTCTCGCATATCTTCACCGCTACTTTGCAACAATGCTGTGCGATACTTTTTCCGCATGTTATCACGGTCAAGTGAATTTAATTCATCAATTGTTCGTTTTAATTTTTCGCCGGTCTGGGTATACACATAATTTCCCGATATAATATAGTAGTGCTGGGCATGCGATCCAAAAAGAAATATAGAAGGCCTGTTTTCCTTTTCTTTTACTTCGGCATGCTTATAAATATTTTCAAGAGACTCAACAATGATGTTGTATATCTTCTTCTTTACATTCAATTTTTCATTGTATGGATTTTGCTCATTCTTTACCGATTTCAAAACAGAATTTGTTAAGTCCGGTGTAATTTCACCCAGATATGAGAGCAAAATCTTTTCACGAGAAAGTGTTTGATAAATATCAAACAAGTAATTAGTAGCTTGTTCCAAGACCAAAAATTTTAGTGAATTGTTTGTTTATACGTAAAGCAAATGTAGTTTCAAATTTAACTTGCTTCTGACAGCTTTTTCAAATATTTTAACGATAATTTGTTAAAAATTAGCCCAACGAGCCTTATGGTAGGTCTTACATTCATAATTCTACAACGAAAGCCATTTCTCACACTATTTAACAAAATGGTGATGATTGAGCTAATATCATTTTATACCTTTGAATAAAAATCAACTACACAGCGTGCAATTTTCATTTACAAAAGAGGAGCGATTGTGCAGCCGTAAGCTGATTCAAGAGGTATATGATTCAGGGAAATCGTTTAGCAGTAATGGATTTCGAATAAGTTGGAAACAACATACTTCTATTCCTTTTCCTGCTCAGGTTCTCTTAACAGTACCTAAAAAGTTGGTAAAAAAGGCGGTGCACCGCAATCGAATAAAACGAATTATGCGAGAGGCATACAGGAAACACAAACATCAATTGTATGAACAGTTAAGCAACGAAAATAAAAAAATAGTTTTTAGCATTGCATATATGGGTAAAGAAGAACCTGTGTATGCGGAGTTTGAGACCAAAATAATTTTAACTTTACAGCGGTTATTCAAAGAGATTGAAAAAAATAATTAGTGCTCCGTTTATTTTACTTATCACCCTCTATCAATATGCACTTTCTCCATTATTACCAAATGCATGCAGATACACTCCAACTTGCTCACAATATGGGAAAGAGGCTCTTCAAAAATATGGGGTACTTAAAGGGGGATACCTTACATTAAAACGATTTTTATCATGCAATCCTTGGGGAGGTCATGGTCACGATCCGGTTCCATAAATTGAAATTTAATTTGATAAACACAATTCAACATATGAAAAAGTTAATTCGTAAAACAAAAAAAATATTTCTTGTATTACTAGTTTCAGCAAGTATTTTCAGTTCATTTAGTTTCGTAGATAATTACTTCGAAGTATCGAAGAACCTCGACATTTTTGCCACTTTATTCAGGGAGGTGAACATGTACTATGTAGATGAAACCAAGCCGGGCGATTTAATGAAAAAGGGCATGGATGCCATGTTGGAATCGTTAGACCCTTATACGAATTATATTCCCGAATCGGACATTGAAGATTACCGTTTTATGCAGACCGGACAATACGGAGGAATTGGATCGCTGATTCGTAAAAAAAATGACCAAATAGTTATATCAGAACCCTACGAAGGCTACCCGGCTTACAAAGCCGATTTGCGGGCAGGCGATGTAATACTTGAAGTTGATGGTAAACCAATTAAAGGCAAAAACCAAGATGATATTAGTAAAATATTAAAGGGACAACCCAATACAACCGTTAAATTGCTAATAGAACGTGAAGGAGAAAAAAGTCCGATTGAAAAAATAATTACCAGAGAAGAAATTAAGGTTAAAAGTGTACCCTTTTATGGAATGCTTGAAAGCAATGTAGGATATATGCGCCTAACAAGTTTCACTCAGGAATCGTCAGATGAAGTAAAAAAAGCATTTACCGAATTAAAATCAAAAAATCCGGGCTTAAAAGGAATTGTTTTTGACCTACGAGGAAATCCGGGCGGTTTGCTGAATGAAGCAATAAATATTTCCAATTTATTTGTCGAAAAAGGTACCGACATTGTGAGCACCAAAGGCAAGGTTCAAGAATGGAACAAGGTGTATAAATCAATTAATTCTCCTGTAGATGTTAGTATTCCTGTAGCATTGCTGATCAACAGTGGTTCGGCCTCAGCATCTGAAATTGTTTCAGGCTCTTTGCAGGATCTTGACAGAGCTGTTGTTATTGGTCAACGTAGTTTTGGAAAAGGCTTGGTGCAAACAACTCGAGAGCTTTCTTATCATTCACAATTAAAAGTTACTACTGCAAAATATTATATCCCAAGTGGGAGATGTATACAAGCACTTGATTACACGAATAGAAACGAAGATGGCAGTGTAGGGAAAATTCCAGACTCCTTGATTACCCTCTTTAAAACTAAAGGTGGTAGACCCGTATACGACGGTGGAGGAATAAAGCCTGACATTGCACTTACAGCTCCAAGCTACAGTAAAATTGCCATTAGTCTTGAAAACAAAGCCCTTATTTTTGATTTTGCAACAAAGTACCGTCGAGAGCATGCTAGCATCGCTCCTGCTAAAGAGTTTAAACTTAGTGAAAAGGAGTATGAAGAATTCATGGCCTTTATTTCAAACAAAGAATACGACTATACTACTAAGAGTGAAAAGCTGTTGAAAGAATTGAAGGAAACCGCAAAAGCAGAAAAATATTTTGATGCGGCCGAAAGTGAATACGAAGCATTAAAAGCCAAATTAATTCATCACAAAACAGAAGATTTGAGCAATTTTAAAAGTGAAATAAAATCGTTGATCGAATCGGAAATTGTTTCACGTTATTATTACCAGAAAGGAAAAATAGAAGCTAGTTTAGCAAATGACCCTGAAGTAAAGAAAGCAATTGATGTGCTTTCAGATCCAATACTGTATACGTCAATATTAAGTGGCACATACAAAGATCCTGAGGTAGCTGTTGAGAAAAAATAGTAGCCCTTGCTAACTAACTTTCTTATTTCTTTCATACACATTGCCAACCTTTAGGTATGCAGCTGCTAAAAAAAAATGCCCGTTCCATTTATTTTAGTGGACTTATATTACTGGCAATTGCATTGCCTCTATCTAAATTTCTTACTGGTTTAGCAAGTTTTGTAATAGTTGGGGCATGGTTAGTTGAAGGCAATTTTGCTGAAAAAATAAAACGAGTGTGGGCTGATAAAGCAGTAATCTTTTGGTGCGGAATCTTTTTAATGCACTTATTGGGCTTGCTATATACCAGCGACTTCAACTATGCATTCAATGATTTACGAATTAAACTTCCTCTGTTATTTTTTCCGATTATTTTAGGAAGCAGCCAAGCACTTTCAAAACAACATTTTGTTTTATTGCTGCGCATTTTTGTTGCGGCTGTTATTGTGTCAACATGCATTAGTACTGCCGCACTACTGGGATTCTTGAATAGAAACATCACTCAAACCCGTGATATTTCATTTTTAATTTCTCACATCCGATTGGCCTTATTAATTTGTCTTGCGGCTTTTATTTTGCTTTATTTTTTTCAACAAAAAAACAATCCGCTCTTTTCTAAAATTGTACAATTAGTTTGTATCGTATGGCTTCTGGTATTCTTGTTTATTTTAGAATCCTTTACAGGAATCATTGTATTGTTGGTTCTAACCATTTTAGTTATATCGTATCAACTTTTTACCAAAGGTGCTCTGTTGTCAAAGTTGGTGTATTTAATTTCATTTTCATTGATCAGTTGTGGCATCATCTATACTGTAATTCGTGCATACTCGGAAGTTAATATAGCAAAACCCATTCAATGGGAAACCCTTGATAAAACCACTGCTTTGGGCAACAGGTATGTTCATTTAAAAGAACGCACTGAAATGGAAAACGGGAACTATGTTTTTAGTTACCTCTGTTTTAATGAGTTAGATAGTGTTTGGAAGCTTAGAAGTAATCTTGATATTACCGGATTAGATAAAAAATTACAACCGCTTCGGGTTACTTTAATTCGGTTTCTTACTTCCAAAGGTTTACGAAAAGATGCCGGTGGCGTGGCTGCACTTTCAAACGCTGAAATCAAATCGATTGAAAATGGTGTTACCAATTTGGATTATCAAAATATGTCGAGTCCAAAAGCACGCTTAAAACAAATATTTTGGGAAATAGCTACTTATCAAAGTACCGGAAATCCCTCAGGGCATTCAGTAACATTGCGTTTTGAATATTTAAAAACCGGTTTCCTTATTGTAAAGGAAAACTTAATATTCGGTGTTGGAACAGGAGATGTTAATGCAGCGTTTCAAAAAAAATATGATGAATTGAATTCACCTATTCAGGCTGAATGGCGGCTACGTGCACACAATCAATTTCTCACTTTTGCTGTCACATTTGGAATCGTAGGTTTACTCTTCTTTTTATTTTCCTTGATTTATCCGATTTGGATTGAACGAAAAAATCCGAATTATTTTTACTTGCTTTTTTGCATAATTGCAGTGATTTCGATGTTTACTGATGATACATTGGAAACACAAGCAGGAGTTACTTTCTATGCCTTTTTTAATGCGCTTTTCTGGGTTCATAAAAAGGTTGTAATTTCAGCTCAGCAAATTGAAACATAAGATACACCTTGTTTCAACGCAATTATTTGAACTATGCTCAACAGCCTGCTCCAAACTCCTATCGAATATTTAAAAGGTGTTGGCTCTCAACGTGCCGAAATACTTAAAAAGGAACTGGGCATTTTTACTTACGGCGATTTACTGGTTTACTATCCCTATCGCTATATTGACCGGACCAAGTTTTACACCATTGCAGAAATAAATGACCAATTAAATTATGTGCAGCTGGTAGGTAAAATAACCCATTTTGAGGTAGTAGGAGAAAAACATGGAAAGCGATTGGTTGCAAAATTAAAAGACAAAAGCGGGAGTATTGAATTAGTTTGGTTTCAAAGCTACCAATGGTGGGCAAACAATTTGAAATTAAATACTGAATACCTGGTTTTTGGTAAACCCTCTTCCTTTAACTCAAAACTAAATTTAGTGCATCCCGAATTAGACGTATTGAGTGAAGCAAACGTAACCTTAAACACGAGCATGCAACCCATGTACCTTACTTCCGAAAAAATGAAATCGAGAGGTATTGACAGTAGAGCAATTCGTAAAATGCAACAAACCTTAAATGGTTTGATAAATGGCACCATTGCTGAAGTTCTTCCTAGCTCTATTTTGCACAGTTTGCAATTAATAAGTAAAGAGGATGCCTTAAAAAATATACATGTTCCAACTGATGCTGTGTTGCTTCAAAAAGCTCAATGGCGCTTAAAATTTGATGAGTTGTTTTTTATTCAATTAAAATTATTGCGCTTAAAAGCCATACGTGTTCAACAAAACAACGGCTTTGTTTTTTCTAAAGTAGGAGATTATTTTACCACTTTTTATTCAAAACATCTTCCATTTGAACTTACCATGGCTCAAAAAAAAGTGATGAAAGAAATACGCGCTGACCTTGGATCGGGCAAACAAATGAATCGTTTATTACAAGGTGATGTTGGCAGTGGTAAAACTTTAGTTGCGTTAATGTGTATGTTGCTCGCACTGGATAATGGCTTTCAATCATGCTTAATGGCTCCTACCGAAATACTGGCCAAACAACATTTCGATACGTTGCAACAATTGCTTCAAGGAACTGAGGTAAAATTAAAGCTTCTTACGGGTTCAAGTAAATCGAAACACCGAAAACTTTTACACGAAGAATTAGAACAAGGAAGTTTACATTTTTTAATAGGAACGCATGCAGTACTTGAAGATAACGTAAAATTTAAGAATCTTGGCTTGGTAGTAATTGATGAACAACATCGCTTCGGGGTTGAACAACGAAGTAAAATGTGGAAAAAAAATGTGCAAGCCCCACATATTTTGGTGATGACAGCAACTCCAATTCCACGCACCTTAGCAATGACACTTTATGGCGATTTAGACATTTCGATTATCGATGAATTACCTCCAGGTCGAAAATCAATTATCACTACACATCGCTTCGATTCTGCACGAATAGCGGTATTTTCGTTTATGCGTGAACAAATTAAAGCAGGTCGACAAGTGTATGTTGTTTATCCTTTAATCAAAGAATCCGAAAAAATGGATTACAAAGATTTAATGGACGGTTATGAGAGTATTGTTAGGGCATTTCCACTTCCTGAGTTTAAGGTGAGTATAGTGCATGGAAAAATGAAAGCGGCAGACAAGGAATATGAAATGCAGCGATTTGTTAAGAATGAAACTCAAATAATGGTTGCAACTACTGTAATTGAAGTTGGTGTGAACGTTCCCAATGCAAATATCATGATAATTGAAAGTGCCGAACGCTTTGGGTTGTCACAACTGCATCAACTTAGAGGTAGAGTTGGGCGAGGGGCCGAACAGTCGTATTGCATTTTAATGACGTCTTATAAATTGGGTGAAGATACAAAAGTACGTCTTGAAACGATGGTACGCACCAACGATGGTTTTGAAATAGCAGATGTTGACTTCAAACTGCGTGGACCCGGTGATTTGCAAGGTACGCAACAAAGCGGGACCTTGGATTTAAAGTTAGCAGACTTAAGCAAAGATGCTACTCTTTTACAAATAGCTCGGGATGCCGCTACTAAATTATTAGTCGACGATCCCGCACTTACTTCACCCGAAAATCAAGCTGTTCAAGGCTATTTTAATAACCAAGGTAAACAGCTTACAAACTGGGCAAAAATTTCATAAATCCAAACTAAACATTAATACTTACTTTTGGCATTCAAAAAAATACAATATCGTTTAAATGAAGATTTCTTATAACTGGATTAAACAGTTTATACGTACAGAATTAGCACCTGAAATTATTTCAAAATTACTTACTGATTGTGGTTTAGAAGTAGAAAGTGTTGAAGAGTTTCAAAGTATTAGCGGAGGATTAAAAGGTTTGGTTGTTGGCGAAGTAATAAGCAAAGAAAAACATCCCGATGCTGATAAACTCAGTGTTACCACAGTTAATGTTGGGCAGTCAGAATTGTTGAATATTGTGTGTGGAGCTCCGAATGTTGCAGCAGGTCAAAAAGTGCTGGTAGCACTTATCGGAACTACTTTATATCCATTGAGTGGAGCTCCTTTTGAAATTAAAAAATCAAAAATACGCGGCGTAGTTTCAGAAGGGATGATTTGTGCTGAAGACGAAATTGGAATTGGAAGTTCGCATGAAGGAATTTTGATTCTAAAACCTGAGACCTTGGTAGGTACACCGGCTGCTGAGTATTTTAATAATGAAACAGATACAGTTTTTGAAATCGGACTAACTCCTAATCGAGCCGATGCCGCATCACATCTTGGAGTTGTGCGTGATTTGCTTTCTTTACTTCATACACACCCCTCATTTGCAAATGAATCAGTACAACAGGAATTGAGCTTGCCGGATGTTTCAACATTTACTCCCATTAAAAATGACACCTCTATGCAGGTGGTAGTTGAAGATCCTATCGCTTGTATTCGTTATTCGGGTATCAGTATCAAGGATGTTTCAGTTGTAGAATCACCTGAATGGCTCAAAAATAAGCTAAAAGCCATTGGTGTGCGCCCAATTAATTCGGTAGTAGATTGCACCAATTATGTGATGTTTGAATTGGGACAACCTTTGCATGCGTTCGATTCTGCAAAGATTAAAGGCAATAAAATTGTTGTAAAAAAATTGAATGACACCACTCCTTTTATAACCTTGGATGGTGTTGAGCACGAACTTTCGAAGGAAGATCTAATGATTTGTGATACACAAAATCCCCTGTGTATTGCCGGAGTTTTTGGTGGTAAAAATTCAGGAATAACTGAAGCAACTAAGGACTTATTTTTAGAAAGTGCCTGTTTCAATTCTGTTTCTGTTCGAAAAACCGCTAAACGACATGGTTTAAAAACAGACGCTTCTTTTCGCTTTGAGCGTGGCACAGATCCCGAAATTACAGTATATTCACTTAAACGAGCTGCATTGCTAATTCAGGAAATATGTGGAGGGCAAATCAGTGGAGAATTAATTGATTGGTATCCTACCCCTGTTACTCCTTTTAAAATTGAATTCAGCTTTAACAACTGTGGACGAATTATCGGTAAAAAAATAGACAACGAAATCATCAAAAAAATAATTCGCACATTGGGTATACAAATTGAAAGAGAAAATGGCGATATTCTACACTTATCAGTGCCCGCGTTCAAAGTTGATGTACAGCGTGAAATTGATGTTATTGAAGAAGTACTTCGCATTTATGGATATAATCAAATAGAAATTCCTTCGCAGGTAAGTAGTTCACTCTCGTATGCTACGAAACCAGATCGTGAAAAAATTATGAATACTGTGGCTGATTTGCTTACTTCTAATGGCTTTTCAGAAATAATGTCCTTATCGCTTAGTCCCTCATCTTATACCGAAACTTCAACTTTGTTTCATAAAGATGAAAATGTAACCATGCTTAATCCATTAAGCTCTGAATTGAATGTATTGCGTCAAACTCTTTTATTTGGTGGTCTTGAGGCCATCGCTTACAATCAAAACCGTAAACGAGCAGATTTAAAATTGTATGAATTTGGGAAGACTTATCATTATACCAAGAATGAATCTACCGGAGAAAAGGTTTATACCGAACACAATCATTTGTGCTTGTTTATAACCGGTAAAGAGGCACCTGAATCATGGCAAAACAAAACTGAAAATACCAGTATATACACCGCAAAGTATTTTGCTTCCTTGCTTTTACAACGTTTAGGAATTACTAATTATAAAGAAGTTACGTTTCAAAATGAGCTAATTTCGGAAGGTTTACAATTGCTGGTTAATCAAAAATCAGTAATTGAAATTGGTACCGTTTCAAAAAGTATTCTTAAGAAAGCAGACGTAAAATCAGAAGTTTTTTTTGTTGATGTGCAGTGGGATTTATTACTTCATGCAAGCGGAAAGAAAAGCACTATTTATAAAGAAATTCCTAAATTCCCAGAAGTTCGTCGCGACTTGGCATTATTAATTGACACTTCAATTAGTTATTCGCAAATTGAAGAGACTGCTTTTCAAACCGAAAAAAAACTGCTAAAAGCAGTTAACTTATTTGATGTGTATGAAGGTGAAAAACTTGAAGCAGGCAAAAAATCTTATGCAGTTAGCTTTATTTTACAAGATGATAATAGCACCCTGGGAGAAAAACAAATTGAAAAAATTATGGAGAAACTTATTTCAACTTTCAAGGAAAAGTTGGGAGCTTCCATCCGCTAATTTTATTTTTTGGATAAAATTGATGTGCAATTATCAATGGCAGAGGATCCGCCACTACCATCGTTTACAGTATAAGTTAAATTAATTTTTGTATCGCTATTTATTGTGCCCGAACCTTGCACAGTATTGCCCGAAATAGATTGTGTTGCGATTGTAAGTGAGGTTCCATTTTTATCAACCAAAGCACTGTGCGAAGAACCCAGCAAATAAAAATTATCAATGTATAATTGAGTCGAATTTGTTGAATTTTTTCGAATTACCACATCAAAGGTAGAGTTGCCACTTTTAGAAGAATTTTCGGCACAACTCCAGGTTCCAATGTATTTATCTCTTTCGTCAATCGGAGTAACTTCTGAATCATCGTCTGAAGCACAACCAACCATAAACAGCAATGCAATGCAGACTGCCATTACCTTACTTTTAGAAAGAGAAATCGGTTTCATGAACTAAATTTTCATTTTACATATGCTGCACATTGCAGCATACCCTTTTGTTGCTGCTAAGGTACCAACATTTTTAATATGAAGTATCTAAACTAACGCTATCACCTTTAGTAACCCAGGTTAATACTATTCAAAATGTTCACTTTGAGTGGTTAGTATTTAATTAAATCTTCCATAAGCAGTACTGTTTTATTACCCATCTTTGTACTAAATTATTTCACATGTTACAAAGCAAAAAAGTGCTTATTTTTTGTTTCCTGATGGTTCATTTTGTAAGCTCAAAAGCACAATTCATTAAAGGATTTGGTGTGACTGCCGGTGCAACTTTTAGTCGTCAAAAATGGATTGGAACAAATCCTGATTTTAAAGATAAATTGAACTATAAACCGGGTGGTAATACTAGTATTTTTATGGAGTATATCGACCACAAATATTACCGGATGATCACCGAATTGCAGTTTAACATGAAGGGGGCAAGAGACAACCGAACTTTGTTATCAGGTTATCGATATGCGGCAGATTACTTGAGTTTCAATAATTTTTTTAAACTGCGTCAAGAATTGTATGATGTGACTCCCTATGTTTTACTTGGACCTCGTGTAGAGTTCTTGCTTTCGAGTAATATAACTCAAATGCGGGTTGCACACGTAACTGCTTCAGGTGGAATTGGAATGGAATTTTTATATACTAGGCCATGGATTTTATTTGCTGAAGTACAATATAATCCAGACGCCATGAGTGCTTTACGAATAACCGATTTTAAAATTCGTCAAAATGCTTGGGAAATCAGGGTTGGGGTGAAATACGAACTTAAAAAGAAAGCAGATTGTCCGCGTCCCAGAGGTGGAAAAAACTTTTAAAGTGCTGCATTTCGCAACATTCCCGATTCGATTAACTGGTGCAAATACTTTTCACATTGTGCATCTTTCATCACCTGAATATGATCCATGCGATGACAATCGGATCCTATAAAATCGACCATGTTTTTTTCAATCATCTGTTCTGCAATTTTCTTTGCTCCTCCCCCATAATATCCGGTGAGTGAATTTATATTTAATTGCAATAAAACGCCCTTATCTTTAAATTCCTCATATTTTTCAAAATCGTTGTACCAAAAAGGATAACGCTCAGGATGTGCCAATACAGGACGATAGCCATTTGTGGCCAATTTAAAAATTACCTGATTTAAAATATCCGGAGGGTTCATATAAGAAACCTCAAACAATAAATAGTTGTTTCCAAAAGTGAGTAATCCACCTTTATCAATTTTAGCTTCTAAGTCGAAATCCAAATAATATTCGGCAGCAGCTTCAACTTCAATTGCAATTCCTTCTTGTTGAATGGCCTCTTTTACTTTTGCTAAACCTGATAAAATAATTTCGGGATTGTTTTGATAAAAATCGCTCATGATGTGGGGAGTTGTTATCACTTTGCGGTAACCGAACTCACTCATCGCTTTTAGCAAATTTACCGAATCTTCTATTGTTTGCGCCCCATCATCAATGCCAGGAATAAAATGTGAGTGCATATCAACTCCGATAAGCGAGAGGTCCGCTTTTTTATCCAAGCGAGTTGATTTAGTAAAAAATCGATCAAAAAATCCCATTTTTCGAAGTTATAGTATCAAAAAAATAATTACTTAAAATTTTCTTTAAACCAGTCAAACGTAATTTTCAAGCCTTCCTTGCAACTTATCGCAGGATGGTAATTAAGCATCTTTTGCGCTTTACTAATATCGGCCAAAGAATTCTTTACATCCCCAGCCCGGTCTTCACGGTGCATTGCATCAATTGTTGATCCTGCAATAGATTTTAAAATCTGGTACAGTTCATTGATCGAAACACGCTCTCCTACTGCAATATTAAATACCTCCGTGCTTATTTCTTCGTCATTCGAAAACATTGCCTTTACGTTCGCTTGAACAGCATTCTCAACAAAAGTAAAATCTCGAGTTTGTTCACCATCACCGTTAATTAACGGAGCTTTGCCTTTAACAAGGGCATCCATAAATAAAGGAATGGCAGCAGCATATGCTCCCTTAGGATTTTGCCTTGGTCCAAAAATATTAAAGTAACGCAATCCCACAATTTGCATTGAATAAGTTTTTGCAAAAATGTCTGCATATTGCTCGTTCACTAATTTGCTTACTGCGTATGGCGATAAGGGTTTTCCTATCGTGTGTTCAATTTTAGGAAGTGCTTGACTATCGCCATACACCGACGAAGAACTTGCATACACCAAGCGTGTTACCTTAGCATCTCGGGCTGCGATTAAAATATTTAAAAAGCCGTTTACATTCGCATTGTTGGTCGCAATTGGATTTTCAATTGAGCGTGGTACCGAGCCTAATGCCGCCTGATGAAATACGTAATCAATTCCTATCATGGCCTTGTTGCAATCATCTATATGGCAGATATCACCTTGTTGAAACTCAAAATTCGGATGCGTTTTAAATGCAGCTATATTTTGTTCAAATCCGGTTGCAAGATTATCGAGCACGCGTATTTTACCTGCGTTATACTTTATTAAATATTCCACGATATTGGATCCAATAAACCCTGCTCCTCCCGTTACTAAGAACGAATACTTCGATAAATCAATGGAATGAAATGGTGTTTGATACATAACTTATTTACTAAATGAAAAGTGTAAGTGTTTCTAACTTGTCAAAATATTACCGTTTTACATACTGCTTTTCATAAAACTTTTGATATTCTCCGGAAGTTACATTGTTTAACCAATTTTCATTTGCCAAGTACCAGTCAACCGTTTTTTCGAGCCCTTCCTCAAATTGCAATGAAGGAGTCCAACCTAATTCACGTTGTAGTTTCGATGAATCAATTGCATAGCGTAAATCATGACCTGCTCGATCTTTTACATACGTGATTAATTTTGCTGAAGTACCTTCCTCTCGCTTTAATTTCTTATCCATGATGCGACAGAGCAGCTGTATTAAATCAATGTTCGTCCATTCATTATGTCCACCAATATTGTAAGTATCTCCAACTTTTCCTTGGTGAAAAATTACATCAATTGCACGTGCATGATCTTCTACAAAAAGCCAATCTCTAACATTTTCACCTTTTCCGTATATAGGGATTGGTCGGTTATTTTTAATATTATTAATACTCAATGGAATCAACTTTTCGGGAAAGTGAAACGACCCATAATTGTTTGAACAATTGCTAATTACTACCGGAAGTTGATAAGTATCATGATACGCTCTTACAAAATGATCACTACTCGCTTTACTCGCTGAATAAGGGCTATGCGGATCATACGAAGTTTGTTCTGTAAAAAGTCCGTTTTCGTTTAGACTACCGTACACCTCATCGGTACTAACATGATAAAACAAGTTTTTGTGATTATTTTCCGGAGCTTTTTTCCAGTGCGATTTTGCAGCATTTAGTAGATTCACAGTACCTACTACATTGGTTAAAACAAATTCCAAAGGATTGCTAATACTTCTATCGACATGACTTTCGGCTGCTAAATGTATGACACTATCCACTTGCTGTTCGGTAAACAATTGATGTACAAATTCAGCATCTACAATATCACCCTTAACGAAAGTATAGTTTTGCTTGTTCTCGATGTCTTTCAGATTTTCTAAATTTCCGGCATAGGTAAGCTTGTCAAGATTCACAATATGGTAATCCGGATATCTGTTTACGAATAAACGAACCACGTGCGAACCAATAAATCCGGCACCGCCGGTTATCAATATTTTTCTTTTAGTCATGAATGTATTAGTTGGTTAAACATCTAATTTTTGAGCTGCCAATTTCTTTTCCCAATTCCAAGAGGATGCAATCATTTGCTCCAAATTTCTTTCAGCCTTCCACCCTAATTCAATGTTTGAAAAGCGCGTATCAGCATACATTGATTCGATATCACCGGGACGTCGATCAACAATTTTATAGGATAAGGATAGTCCGGAAACTTTTTCAAACATGTGCACTAACTCCAACACTGAATAACCTTTTCCTGTTCCGATGTTAAAGGTTTCAAAATTGGATTTAGTTTCATTCTTAAGCAAACGTTCTATCGAGATAACATGTGCTTTCGCCAAATCAACAACATGGATATAATCTCGAATGCATGTACCATCTTTTGTTTGATAATCATTCCCATAAATTTCAACCATTTTTTTTCGTTTTCCAATGGCTGTTTGGGTAATAATTGGGACAAGGTTGTTGGGCATACCCAATGGAAACTCTCCAATTAATGCTGATTCGTGTGCTCCGGCCGGATTAAAATAACGCAAACTTATGGCTTTAAATTTTTGCTGTTCAACTACATCACGGATAATTACTTCGCTCATAATCTTGGTGCTTCCATAAGGAGAGGTAGCTTCTTTAATCGGAGCCTGCTCAGTTACCGGTAAGGAGTCAGGATTACCGTAAACAGTGCAAGAAGATGAAAACACAAATCCCTTCAAATCGAGGTTATACTGAGCTATTCCTTGTAAAATATTCAGCAATGAAATAAGGTTGTTGTGGTAGTATTTAAGAGGTTGAAGTACTGATTCACCAACTGCTTTGAGTGCAGCAAAGTGTATTATTGCATGAATGGTTCGGTGGCGATTAAAAAAATCAGCAAGTGCTGCGAAATTACACAAATCAACCTGTTCAAATTCGGGGCGAGTTCCGGTAATTTTTTCAATACCGTCAAGAGCTGCAATACTCGAATTATTTAAATTGTCGAGTATCACCACTTCATGTCCTTTTTGTATCAACTCTACAACCGTATGCGAACCAATGTATCCTGTACCACCCGTGACTAAAATTTTCATCAAATGCATGTAAAAAATTGCCCGCAAATATAGTCATTTGAAGCATGCACCTATAAGCGGAATGATTGATTTCGCCGAAAATTATTGGAACTTTAACAGTTAGGATCGCATCGCCTCAACAGGGTCGAGCCTCGAAGCAGTATAAGAAGGAATAAATCCCGAAACTACGCCTATTATGGCTGAAATTGTTATTCCAAGAAGAATATTTGAATTGCTAAGTACGATGGATAAATCGGAATAATTATTTACGATTAAAGTCCCCGTAAAAATAAGCAAAAGTCCAATGCCTCCGCCAATTATACAAAGCACAATAGCTTCTATTAAAAACTGAATTAAAATAAAGTAGTTCTTTGCACCAAGTGCTTTTTGTATACCTATTTGATTGGTTCGTTCTTTCACCGATACAAACATAATATTTGCAATGCCGAATCCTCCAACCAATATTGAAAATCCTCCAATTATCCAGCCGGCAAGTCCAATTACTGCAAATACCGAATCAAATCCTGAACTGATTAAACTTATTTCGTTCAAAGCAAAATCATCATCCGCAAGCGGCTTTAATTTGCGAATGGCGCGCATTATTCCGGTCAACTCGAATTTTAGTTCATCCACTTCAATTCCAAGTTTCGCTTTTACCATAATGGTAGGATCAATGCGTTCGCTTCTCAAATCAACAAAATTGCGCAAGTAAGCAATGGGTAATAAAACAGTATTGTCGTTCGAATTTCCCATCATGCTGCTTCCCTCCTTCTCAAATACGCCAATTACCGTTGCATTGCGGTTGAATAATTTGATCTGTTTTCCTATCGCTTCTCCTCCTCCAAATAAACTTTCAGCGATGGTTGAGCCGATTATTGCATAAGGTTTTCCACTTTCAGATTCAGCGTCTGTAAAATAACGCCCCGCTTGCAATTCAAAATTCTTAACTTTATAATAATTGTGTGAAACACCACTTACCTCTACATTTTCGACGCTATTTGTCTTGTGTTTTACCGTTTTATTTACATCAACCATAAAACAAACCGACTCAGCCATCGCACTACGGTGCTCTATTTCCTTTACTTCATCAACCTTTGGAGTAGGTCGGTTCATGTATTTCCACCAAGGGTATTCGTCGCCAAAAGACCATGGCCACTTTTGCACAAACACCACATTGCTTCCAAGCGATGCAACACTGCTGCGAATATTGCTTTCTAGTGAGTCGACTACTGTAAATACCGAAATAATTGCAAAAATTCCAATGGTAATGCCCAACAACGAAAGTAAGGTGCGTAACTTATTACTTATCAAGGCATGGTATGCAAAGCGAAAACTTTCTAAAAAAATTTTTTGCCAAATCATCTCAAATGGGAAGGTAGGAATAGTCCACTTACTTTATTTAACAAAGGCCTGTACTACTAACATCAAAGTTAGTAAAAATAGTATCCGGCGAAATGAATATACCAACTGGTTCATTTGTAGCAAATGTAATTAATTACCTAAAGCCGTTAGCAGCAATTCGATGAAATAATCTTATTCGTTTTAAGTCGGGATTTATTTTGCTTAATTTCCTACTTTAATTAAAAGTGTCACAGCTTGCATCAATTCACAGTTTTTTACTTTTTTAGGGCTGGTTTAGTAGAGCAAGTTAAATGAAACCTTAGTTGATGAAGTTTTCGGTAAATTTATTTTATAGAGTTTCAATTGAATTAGAGGAACAACCTTTAGGTGTTTAATTTAAGTCGCATCTCTTAACTTGAATGAGTTTGCTTAATTGCTTGATGTCTGTAGACGATAATAGGCGAACTTGGTAAATATGTGATTTAAGTTTAAATCAAATTGTATTTTCGCAAACTAAATTTATACAAATGGAAAACATTCGTAACTATATTGAAGCCCATAAAGAGCGCTTCTTAACCGAATTAATTGAATTGTTGCGCATACCTTCGGTAAGTGCCGATCCTAAATATGCAGCCGATGTATTGCGAACAGCCGAGGCTGTTAAAAACAGTTTAATTGCAGCTGGAGCTTCGAACGCGGAAGTGTGTGCTACCGCCGGAAATCCAATTGTTTATGCCGAAAAATTGGTGCACCCCGACTTACCAACTGTCTTAGTATACGGACATTATGATGTACAGCCTCCTGATCCGCTTGAATTGTGGAATTCTCCACCATTTGAGCCCGTTATAAAAGACAATAAAATTTATGCCCGTGGAGCTTGTGACGATAAAGGACAATTCTTTATGCATGTTAAAGCCTTAGAATTAATGTTGGCGGATGGTGATTTACCTTGCAATATTAAATTTATGATCGAAGGTGAAGAAGAAGTTGGCTCCACTAATTTGGGTCCTTTCCTTTCTGCTAACAAAGAAAAACTAAAAGCGGATGTTGTATTAGTTTCCGATACAGGAATTCTAAGAAATGACACGCCAAGTATTTGTGTTGGTTTACGAGGATTAAGCTACAATGAAGTAGAAGTTACAGGACCCGGAAGAGATTTACATTCAGGCTTGTATGGTGGAGCAGTTGCTAATCCAATAAATATATTGTGTGATATGATATCATCGCTTATTGATAAAAACGGGCATATTACAATTCCTGGTTTTTACGATGATGTGGAAGAATTGACCAAGGAAGAACGCGATGAAATGGCCAAGGCTCCCTTTGATGTTGAAACCTTTAAAAAATCAATAAACTTAAGCGATATCAAAGGCGAAGCAGGTTACACAACTCCTGAACGAACTTCTATACGACCCACCTTGGATGTGAATGGAATTTGGGGAGGCTATATTGGCGAAGGAGCTAAAACAGTGATTGCTTCAAAAGCTTATGCAAAAATATCAATGCGTTTGGTTCCTCATCAAAGCAATGAAAAAATCACTGCTCTTTTTCAAAAACACTTCGAAGCTATTGCCCCTTCATTTGTAAAAGTTAAAGTAACACCGCACCATGGTGGTGAACCCGTAGTTACTCCAACTAATAGCATTGCATACAAAGCAGCGAGCAAAGCCATGGAAATCAGTTTTGGCAAAAAACCTATTCCTGTGCGCAGTGGGGGTAGTATTCCAATTGTGGCACTTTTTGAATCTATTTTGGGTTTAAAAACAGTGTTGCTTGGATTTGGACTTGACAGTGATGCAATTCATTCGCCCAATGAGCATTATGGTTTGTTTAACTACTATAAGGGAATAGAAACTATTCCTCTGTTTCACAAATATTTTGCAGAATACAGCAAATCGTAATCCTAATTAGTGTATCTATTTAATAACTAAATCCATTTTAAGATTAATTTACCCTTACTAGTTATTGCAAGTCAACTAGTTTTTGGTAGCGAAAACTTTAGAGAAAGGAGCGAGAATAAATAATTTGATTTTATTTCAATTAATTTATTTCTTTGCACATTAATTTTATAAACCAAATTCAATAAAAATGTCAGACATTACATCAAGAGTAAAAGCAATTATCGTTGATAAATTAGGCGTAGACGAAAAAGAAGTAACCGCCGAAGCAAGTTTTACCAATGATTTGGGTGCCGATTCACTCGACACCGTTGAGTTAATTATGGAGTTTGAAAAAGAATTTAATATTGCCATTCCGGATGATCAGGCAGAAAATATTGGAACTGTTGGTCAAGCTATTGCTTACATTGAATCAAACATTAAGTAAAAATCTATGCAATTAAAACGGGTAGTAGTTACAGGATTGGGGGCATTGACTCCTATAGGTAATACCATTCCCGAATATTGGGAAAATTTAATTAATGGTGTCAGCGGTGCTGACACCATTACTCGTTTTGATGCAAGTAAGTTTAAAACCCGTTTTGCTTGTGAAGTGAAAGGGTTTGACCCGAATAATTTTTTTGACAGAAAAGAAGGTCGCAAATTGGATGCTTATGCTCAATATGCATTGGTTGCTGCCGATGAAGCCTTTAAAGATTCGGGCATTGATTTAACCAAAATTAATTTAGATAGGGCCGGTGTAATTTGGGGAAGCGGTATTGGAGGTTTAGATACCTTTTTAACTGAAGCAACCGGATTCGCATTAGGTGATGGAACACCTCGTTTTAATCCTTTCTTTATTCCTAAAATGATCCTTGATATTGCCGCCGGGCAAATTTCGATGCGGCATGGATTCCGCGGACCCAATTTTGCCGTAGTGAGCGCCTGTGCATCCAGTACCACTGCCATTATTGATGCATTTGATAACATACGTCTTGGAAAGGCCGACATTATCCTCACCGGTGGAAGCGAAGCCGTAATCAGCGCTGCCGGCGTAGGCGGATTTAATGCCATGAAGGCGCTGAGTGAACGCAACGACAGTCCCGCCACCGCAAGCCGCCCCTTCGATAAAGACCGGGATGGTTTTGTAATGGGCGAAGGTGCCGGCGTACTGGTGCTTGAAAGCCTGGATCATGCCCTGGCCCGCGGCGCTAAAATCTATTGCGAAATTGCCGGTGGAGGTGCCACCGCCGATGCACACCATATTACCGCCCCGCACCCGGAAGGACTGGGTGCTAAAAACGTAATGAATGCTGCACTGAAAGATGCCGGCATGAAACCGGAAGACATTGATTACATCAATGTTCATGGAACATCCACCCCGCTGGGCGACCTGGCAGAAACAAAAGCCATCCTGAATGTGTTTGGCAATCATGCCTACAACCTTAACATCAGCAGCACCAAAAGTATGACTGGTCATTGCCTGGGCGCCGCCGGAGTGCTGGAAGCGCTTGCCTGCATCATGGCGGTTACCAAAGATATTGTTCCTCCCACCATCAATCACTTTACGGATGATCCTGAACTGGATCCAAAACTCAACTTCACCTTTAATAAGGCACAGCACCGTACCGTGAATGCAGCGCTCAGCAACACCTTTGGTTTTGGCGGGCACAACGCATCCATGATCGTAAAAAAATATACAGCCTGACCCTTTTCTTCCCCGGCCTTCAAAGAATAAAAGTTTGTTCCGGGCGTTAACCATTTATACCTTCGCCACGGGAGATAAAAAAAACTTAATTTTATCTGTACTAATAGAAGTACGTTAACGAAACTGGTGCGTTTTGCAATTCATAAAAGATCTATTTAAAAACCAGAACAGTAACCGGGAATTCCGGAAACAGCTCAACAATATCCTGGGTTTTTCGCCGGGCAATATTGCCTTGTACAAAACGGCGCTCAGTCACCGCAGTGTACGGGAAGGCGCCGATGAAAACAATGAACGGCTGGAGTTTCTGGGCGATGCTGTACTGAGTTCGGTGGTGGCGCACTATCTCTTCCGCAAATACCCCTACAAAGGAGAAGGTTTTTTAACCGAGATGCGTAGTAAGATGGTGAACCGGCAGAAACTGAATGATATTGCGCTGAAAATGGGAATCAAGAAAATAACCTTTTACAATAAATACGATAATGCCCTCAAGGTGTCGCAGATCTTCGGCAATACCCTGGAAGCACTGATCGGTGCCGTATACCTGGATAAAGGATACGCCGGCACGCACAAATGGGTGGAGAAATACATCATCATGCCGCATATGTTTACCGATGACCTCGAAGTGATCGAGATCAACATCAAGAATAAACTGTACGGCTGGGCCAATAAAAACGGCAAGGCCCTGGAGTTTGAAACACTGGATGAGAAATTTGAAAACGGACGCCGCCTGTTTACCATCGGGGCAACCGTAGATGGGGAACTGATTGCCGAAGCAAAAGGATACAATAAAAAAGATGCCAGCCAGATAGCAGCGCAGCTGGCGGTGGATAAATTAGGACTTTGACAAGTCTGTAGTTTGGGGTTTGTAGTTTGAGGTTAGCATTTCAACATTGCGGGTTCTCTTAAACCACAAACCGTCAACCACGAACCATAAACCTGAACCATGAACTTTGGAATACTCGGAAGCGGAAGCTGGGGAACGGCGATAGCAAAAATACTCACCGATAACGGTAATTCCATTTACTGGTGGAACCGCAGCCAGGATGATATTGACTATCTCAAGAGCCGTCACCACAATCCCCGTTACCTCCCCACGGCGCATTTCGACATCACAAAACTGAAACTCACCACCGACCCGGCAGATGTGATCCGGAACAGCGACTGCGTGGTAATCGTTGTTCCTTCGGCCTATGCTGTACAAGCACTGGCGGGGCTCGGCAGGAACATTTTTTCAGAAAAAAAAATTGTGTCGGCAATAAAAGGGATATTGCCCGACAATAACCTGTTGCTGAATGAATACCTCGGTAATGAGTTTGGTGTGGAGTTGAAAAACTATTTTGCCGTGCTGGGCCCCTGCCATGCTGAAGAAGTGGCATCTGAAAAATTATCCTACCTCACGTTTACCGGCATTGATGAAAAAACAACCCATGCCATTGCTGCCTGTTTTAAAACGCCCTACCTGAACACGGTGGAGAACAATGATATCTATGGTGTTCAGTTTGCCGCTATCCTAAAGAATATTTATGCCGTGGGTGCCGGAATTGCCCATGGGCTCGACTATGGTGATAATTTCCTGAGTGTGTTTATTGCCAACTGCGCCGATGAAATGGCCGGGTTTCTCAAAAAAGCCGGTATAAAGAACATTGAAGTTGGCCATACAGATATCCGCCAGCCGAGTGAGGAACACCGCCCGCCGAATTATGCTGCCTCGGTTTACCTGGGCGACCTGCTGGTTACCTGCTACTCACTCCACAGCCGCAACCGGGCTTTTGGAAACATGATCGGCAAAGGCTATTCGGTTAAGGCCGCCCAGCTGGAAATGAGCATGGTTGCCGAAGGGTATTATGCCGGTAAATGCATGCATGTTATCAATCAAAAAGTTATGGCCGATATGCCCATTGCTGATACCGTTTATAAAATTTTATGGGAAAACCTGCCGGCAACCGAAGGTTTTAACACTATTGAGCAAACGTTGATATAGAGAAGCTGTATCTTTATACCAGCAATTACAATATGCCATTCTCTTTTTCAAATATCAGCACTTCTGTTTTACTCTTTATGGTGGTTTGCCTCTTCATTGGCGAAGCGGTGAAACACATCCGGAAAAAGTACCATCACTCAGAAAAATAGATCAGCCGCAATGCCATCGGCAAACAATTTCCCTTCACTGGTCAGTATCAGCCTGTTGTTTAGCAATGTTAACTTTCCTGTTTCTGCATATTTATAACTTCCTGTAAGCAATGTGTTGCCTTTTGCCTGGCCGAACCTGCTGTTTACCAGGGTTAGATCAAGTCCTTCCATTGTGCGGAGAGCGGTCATGATGTATTCATTCAGCCGCTGTGTTTCCGTAAGTGTTTCTTCTTCAAACGGTATGATTCCTTTTTCCAGCGATTGGATATAAAGTGCATTGTTTGCCAGGTTCCATTTCCGTTTTGATCCGTTAAAGGAGTGAGCGGCAGGCCCGAATCCATAGTAGGTTTCGCCCGACCAGTAGCTGCTGTTATGCCTGCTCCGGTAACCGGGTTTGGCAAAATTGCTGATCTCGTAGTGTTCATACCCGGCCTGTTCCATATGCGCTACCAGTTGAAAAAAATGCCTTGCCTGCTTTTCCGGGTCAATGGGTTCTTTTCTGTGAAGGCTGATCATTTTATCGAGGGCTGTACGGGGTTCCACAGTAAGTGCATAACAGGAAATATGTGGAATGTTTTTTCCGGTAATCGTTTCCATGTTCCGTTGCCAGTCATCATCATTTAATACCGGGGAGCCATAGATCAGGTCTACCGAAAAATTATCAATCCCTGCATCCCTTACCAGATTGATGCAGGTCAGTGATTCGCTGGCAGTGTGAACCCGGTTCATCCATTTTAACTCTTCTTCCACGAAACTCTGGATGCCGATGCTCAGGCGGTTAATGCCCAGCGATGTCCATTCTTTTAAAGAGCGTTGATTGATGTCGTCGGGGTTTGCCTCTATGGTAATTTCGGCACCACCGGTAAGAATAAACCGCTCCTTTACTGTGTTTATGATGCGCTTCAGTTCTTCTGTTGTTAATATGCTTGGCGTGCCGCCCCCAAAATAAAGCGTGGATACCTGTTCCTGTGTTTCGATGCTGGTGGACAATTGAATTTCTTTTATTATCGCATCAACCATTTTTTCTTTTTGCGCCAGCGAAGTGGAAAAATGAAAATTGCAGTAATGACAAGCCTGTTTGCAGAAGGGAATATGTATGTAGATACCGGGCAAAGAATTATGTTTTGGCTCCCGGCAAGTGTCGGGATAATATTTTAGATTTGGTTATTAATGACTCCATTAAAGCTGATAAGATACCGTTTTCTGTTCCCGGTGCTGCTCTGTTCGGCTGTTTTACTTCCTGTTATTAGAACGGTGGCGCAAACCTCCAAAACAACATCACATCAATTAAGGGTACAGCTGGTTGACAAAGATAGTTCCTTTAACCTGGCGGCATTAAAACTGCAGACCAGCTTTGTGAACAAAGCTATCTGTACTGTTTATATACAGGAACTACCTGCCTTACTGGGTTCAAAGGGTTATCCCACGGCGTCGGTCGACAGCCTGATTGAAAAAGAGAATATCACGGTTATTCATTTGTTCCTGGGCAGGCAATACCAGTGGGTGAAGTTAACTCCCGATGGTATTGATAAAGCAGCCATGGATGCCAGCAGGTTCAGGGAAAAAGACTTTGAAGGTAAACTGATGAATATCGGTCAGCTGGTATCGCTTCAGCAGCGGTTGCTGGATCACTATGAAAAGAACGGGCACCCGTTTGCGGAAATATTTCTCGACAGCATCCGGCTGGACGATAATAAAATGGAAGCGCTGCTGAAGGTTAAAAAGGGGCCGCTATATAAGATTGACAGTATCCGGGTACAGGGCAAGGCAAAAATTTCAAAAAACTTCCTGAAACATTACCTGGATATCTCAAACGGCAGCCTGTACAACAAAACAAAACTGGAACAGGTGAGCAGGCGGCTGCTTGAACTGCCTTACCTGCAGGAAGTGCAGCTCAACGACATCACCATGCTGGGATCGGGGGCCGTATTGAACCTGTACCTGGCGCCCAGGCGAAGCAGCCAGGCTAATTTTCTGATCGGTTTTTTGCCCAATGCCAATCAATCGGGTAAACTGCAGCTTACAGCCGATGTAAACCTGAACCTGAAAAATGCTCTGAACAATGGAGAAACGATCCTGCTTAACTGGCAGCAGCTGCAGGTAAAATCACCAAGGCTGAACCTGGGTTACCAGCATCCGTATATCTTCAATTCGTCGTTCGGGTTTGATTTTGCATTCGACCTGTTCAAGAAGGATTCCACCTTTCTGCAGGTAAATGCGTTACTTGGCATTCAATACCTGTTGTCGGCCAACCAATCCGGAAAAATATTTGTTCAGTGGCAGAACAGTTTCTTACTGGCCAACGGAGTAGACACCAACCAGGTGAAGGCCACCAAAACACTTCCGCCCAATATTGATGTAACGGCGGTAAACATCGGCCTCGATTACGACTGGAATAAAACCGACTACCGCCTGAACCCTAGAAAGGGGAATGAGATAAAGCTGACGGCCACGGTAGGTACAAAGAATATAAAGCGCAATAATGACGTTCTCAGCATTAAAGATCCGTCTTTTAATTACGCCAGCCTGTATGACTCGGTGAAAGCAAAGGCCTACCAGTTCCGCATCAAGCTGGCTGCCGCTCATTATTTCCCGGTTGGAAAACAGGCTACTTTCAAGACGGCTTTACATGGAGGTGTTTTTATCA
>DGQS01000250.1 GCA_002389785.1 Bacteroidetes bacterium UBA4408 | reverse complement strand
ATCTAAATCTAACTAAAAGGAAACGTGAGTTCTATTTTGGTTCCGGAGTTTAAGTCAGAGTGAATTTTAAATTCTCCTTTTAAATCATTAGCCCTTTTTTTCATGTTGTTAAGGCCGTTACCAATTAGATTTTCATCTTGCTTAAAACCTACTCCATTATCCTTCACGGTCAATTTTATTTTAGAGAATTCAAATTTCAAAATAATACTTACAGAGGTTGCTTTTGAGTATTTTGCAATATTGTTAATTACTTCTTTAAAAAAAAGGTAAAAATTTTTTCGATAGTGCATTCCCATTTTTAATGAGTTAAGATTGTCGTCAATATCAATATCAACCTCAATATTGCGGGCTTCAAACAATTCTATAGCAGTAACTCGCATTTTATTGATAATATTTTCAAACCGGTCATTCTTTGAATTAACTGTCCATACAATGTCACTAAGTGCATCTATCATATTTGTCACGTCAACACTAATTTTATTTAGATAGGTAGATGCTTCTGGAGCTTTGTCATTAACAGTTTTTAAAGCCACTTCACTATATATATGAACACTGCTGAGTGTTGATCCAATTTCATCATGCAAATCACTAGCAATTCGGTTACGTACTTCTTGCAATTTTAGCTTCTGATTTAGCATTTGTCTAAATATAAGGTAAATAATAGCAGCTATCGTAAGAGCCAGTGCTAAACGAAAGATCCAGGTTTCATACCAAGGGGTTGCAATTGTAAAAATCAGCTGCTGTACTTCGCTCCATTTGCCAGCAAAATTTAATGCTTTAACTTGAAATACATATTTGCCTGGTAGTAAATTTGAGTAATTGGTAAATCGTCTATCAGCAGTGTAAATCCAGTTTTTATCAAGGCCTATAAGTCTATATGCGTATTTGTTTTCGTCAATACGAAAAAAGTTTAATGCAGCAAACTGAAACGATAAATAATTCTGATTGGCTTTAAGATTTAAAACATTATTTGTGATGGGCAGTTCATCTTCGCCAGCTTTAAATTGAGTTATTATTACTTTAGGTACTTGCTTTTCATGCTTCATCAGCTTAGGATTAAAAACATTAATTCCATTAATTCCACCCATTACAATCGTTCCATCTGCTAGTTTAAAGGCAGCATCGGTGTTAAACTCATTGTTCTGTATGCCATCGCGTAAAGTATAGTTTCGGCATTCATTGGTTAATGTATTAAAGCAGCATAATCCTTTATTTGTGCCAAGCCAAAGGTTATTGTAATTGTCATCAGTAATAGAATAAACAGAATTATCTGATAGCCCATTGTCGGTCGTAAAAGCCGTTAAATTTGTTTTTTTAAAATCATAGGCATAAAGTCCTCTATTACTGGTTCCTATCCACAGTACGTCTTTTTTGTCTATATAAAGAGACCGTATATTATCGTTGCTTAAATCATAGTTCACTTGTTTGTCAGAAAAGAATTTTTTTAACTGCCCGTTTGAGTAGCTATAGATGTATAATCCATTTTGCGTCCCTATTAAAATTTCACCATTTTTATTTTCAAAAAGAGTAAATGTGATGTTAAATAGTAATGAATCGGGATTGGAGTAGCTACCATAAAACCTTTCAGTTTCGTAATTTTTTGATCGAACGTTTATTTTATAAATAAGGTTAGCATCAGTCCCAACCCAGAGAAATCCCTTTGAATCAAGAAAAATCGTTCTGATATTGTATTGCCCTTCACCCTGTCCTTTATCCGGCTTAAAATAAGTAATAGAATTATTTTTTTTGCTGATTCTGAAAATTTCGCTTCCCCGCCATTTAGAAATATATATAACCGAATCATCAGTTGAAATTATTTTACTAATAGGTGCATTGTTAAGAGGAAAATTAGTACTCTGATTTGGTTGATAATCTGTAAATTTTTTTGATTTCAGGTTAAAATTAAAAAGACCTGCAAGAGTTCCTACTAAGATATTTTCACGATTGATCTGGCTAATAGTTCTTACATTTCTGTATAGATCAAACGGTTTTGGAGTTACTTTATAAGGTGGAATAAAGTGGTTGAAAAGGGGTGTTATTTTTTTCCCTTTCACCAAACCAACCCCTGTTAACGCAACCCACAAAACATTATCATCCTCAAAAACATCCTCAACATTTTTTTCATGTGGAGTGTTATTGTATTTATCATTTAATACAAGTCGGTCAACAATTCCTATTAATGGATGTATTTTAATTAAAATTCCTTCTTGCAGGCTAATCCAAAAGGTTTCATTTTTGCCATTAAAAATTCCCTTTATCGTTATATCGGTACTTGAGTTTAGTAACTTATCAATTTCAAAATCAAACAACCGGCCGGTGATAATGTCTATAACAAATATCTTATTGTAAGGCGCAGACAAGGAAATATACCTACCAGACTGTATTGGGCTTTGCGTTAAATTATTGCTATTTAAAATAGGAGTTTGAATCGCAACTCTTTTAAATTGCTGTATTTTGAAATCAAAAGAAAACAAACCACTGTCATTATAAAATGAAATTGTTTTGTGGGTTTTAAATATTCTTGTTGGAAAGAAGTTGTTTGCCACTGAAGGATTATTTTGTTTGTAAGCACCAAAAAAAAACGCCCTTTTATTTGGTATAAAAGCTACAATTTTTTTTTCATGCACAAACCAAACTGATGCATCCAAGTCCTCGGGGTTCAGGTAACTTAAAATGGGAGCGTTAGTGTTAATCGCGAAAGAGGAAAGCGTCTCTGTATTAGAATCAATAATTTTAATACTATCCTTGGTTTTGAACCAACAACCAAAGGTTCCAACTCCAAAATGTCTTATTT
>DGQS01000098.1 GCA_002389785.1 Bacteroidetes bacterium UBA4408 | reverse complement strand
TTTGAAGGACAAACCAAAACTAAATTGGGGAATAATGAGGTTATGGGTGCGGTTGATCAGGCAGTTAGCGAAATGCTTGCTAATTACTTAGAAGAACATCCTAAGCAAGCCCGAATGATTGTTGATAAAGTAATACTTGCTGCAACTGCACGTCATGCTGCACGTAAAGCACGCGAAATGGTGCAACGCAAGAATGTACTTACCGGTACTGGCTTGCCTGGAAAGCTATCTGATTGTTCCGAAACTGATCCTAGTCAATGTGAAATTTATTTAGTTGAGGGTGACTCGGCTGGTGGTACTGCCAAACAAGGTCGTGATAGAAGATTTCAGGCTATTCTTCCATTAAGAGGTAAAATCTTAAACGTTGAGAAAGCAATGATGTATAAGATCTTCGAAAATGAAGAGATTAAAAATATGTTTACTGCCCTCGGAGTTTCGATTGGTACCGAAGAAGATAGTAAAGAACTCAACATCGAAAAATTACGCTATCACAAAGTAGTGATCATGACCGATGCCGATATTGATGGAAGCCACATTACCACCCTTATCCTTACTTTCTTTTTCCGTTATATGAAAGAACTTATTGAAAAAGGCTATATATACATTGCTACTCCACCGCTATATTTAGTGAAAAAGGGTAAAGAGCAAATTTATTGCTGGACAGAAGATGATCGATTAAATGCCATTAATAAACTGGCCGGCGCAGGAAAAGAAAGCAGTGTAGGTATACAACGATACAAAGGTTTGGGAGAAATGAACGCCGAGCAATTATGGGAAACTACAATGAATCCTGAATTCCGAACACTTCGTCAGGTAACCATCGACAGTGCTGCCGAAGCCGATCGTATTTTTAGCATGCTCATGGGCGATGAAGTTCCTCCTCGTAGAGACTTTATTGAGAAAAATTCGAAGTATGCAAAAATTGATGCTTAATTAAATCTGATAAATAGTAGAAAAAACCGTTAGTGCACACTAACGGTTTTTTTATTTTGTAATTAAACCTTTTTTAATTTGATGTATCAATTGTACTTATGTTGATTTCACAAAAAGCAATTTTAGGTTTATGTTTGTTGGTGAATGTAAGTTGGGTAGAAGCTCAACAAGCACAAGCATTTCAGCCATCTGTAGGTATAAACGGGAAGTACAATCCGGTATCCACATTAAGTAACTATGCCGGAACAATCGAACAATATGGTGGAGAAATGCAAGTGAGGATTCCTTTTTTTTCTACTCGAAGTAAATCAGACAGTACTAAGCAAACTACTTTTTTTCAACTAGCAGCTCAAGCGAATGCTTCAATTGCACTCGTAACAATTAGTTCAATTTTAAATCAATCAGAATTGTATGGTACCTCTGCAGGATTAACCGCTGCTTTGGTTAAAGGCCATAAAAATAGATTCACGTTATCGCTTAATGCAATTAACCGCGGAGATCAACAAATGTATGCTGCATTTGCTTTAAGGTATTCGGGAGTAGTGAATTACAAACGAATTGTAAGTCCGGGTTTTTCGTTTAATGCCGGGCTGGCATATTCCTACCTTTTTGGTCGAGGCTTGGCTTTACCAGTGTTGGGGATTTCAACAAAACTCGGAAAAAGAAGTCGCTTACTAATTCATTTCCCTAATCGTGTTTCCTATTTGCAAGCTGTTGGCACTAGACTGTTACTTTCAGCATCACTTAAACCTCAGGGAGGATATTATTATGTTTCCAATCAATTGATGAATAAGGAATATCCTGTATCCTTTTATTTGCGTTTGCGAGAAACTTGTTTAGGAATATCGGCTAGTTATAAAATTAGGTCTGGATTCTCCATCAATGCCGAAATAGGTTATTTAGTTAGAAGAAATGTAAGGATTGCCTCCGGAATGAGTAAGGACGACTATTTGTATGAAAATTTTACTGCTTCAAACAACCTTGTTTTTGGGCTTGGATTACAATATAGATTCATCAAAAAGATAAAAGAGGATGCAACTGAACTGATGAAAGATCCCGACTTTGAATACTTAATGTATGAGTAGGAGAACTTAATGTTTTATAAACTCATATTTAATAGAACAATTAATACCTAATCCAAAAGCTGAATTCTGATTGTTCCTTACTATAAATATTCCATAGCCTGGTTGGCCGTTGGTAACATTGTTATAATCCTGTGCAAACTTTATGTCTTTTGGTGAATAAAAATTAAGAGCCGTTCCAAAGTCAAGACTTAATCCGCAAGCCATTTTTACCAAAGTTCCAATTCCGATATAGGTGCCGTTTAATTTTTGCTGAGTTGAAAAAGTAATGTTAAAATTCTCATAAAAATCACTTTCATCAATACTTGCCGTTTGTTTAAAGTACGAATAAATATAACCTGCCGATAAATATCCGGTAACCTTTGATTCATGCGGCGCAAAATACAAACGTGGACCTATCTTACCATAGTACCCTTCAATTTTATTATTACGTAGATTTAAATTTTTTCCGGCACTGGTACTAAACTGATTTCCTAAATCGCAGGTAATTCCAATATGCGAATTAAGCATGAATTCGGTATTTATTTCAGCAGCTTTAAATACTGCATTAAGCATATTAATGCCAACACTAAATTGATGGAATTTTTCCGATGACTGTGCGTATAAATTCAACGATAATAAACATGCAATTAGAAGAAGCAGATGTTTCATAAATTATTTTATAATCTGTACAGTTAGCACGCGGTTAGATGCATCGTACACAGGCTTAGAAATAGTACTAAATGTGCAAGACTTAATTTGAGGTTCGTCAATTACCAATCGATAACCACAATCGTCAGTTAATTCAGCTCTGGCATTGTAAGCATTTACGATTAAAGTTTCCGGAACTACCGTATCTCCTTTAAATATAAAAGTAGTTTGTTCGTAGTTGTGTGCAATTGGTAATTTGAGTGAAGTAAAAGTTGAACCCCAGGACCCGTCATAATATCCATTATATTCGGTGGAGTAAGTTTGATTTACTTCCGCTACAGTAAAAGTAGAATAGCCATTATCAACGAATCCACCAATACCGGCATTACTTACAAATTTTACATTCAAATAGTCTTTAGTAGCTAAACTTACCGAAGTACAAGGATCTTTGTAAGTACAGGCCGAAATAAACCAAGCCAACGACGCAAAGAGAGCAATTTTTTTCATCTACAAAATCTTTG
>DGQS01000016.1 GCA_002389785.1 Bacteroidetes bacterium UBA4408 | reverse complement strand
AAGGTGCTTATAAAGGGCTAACGTAAATGGCTTCCAACTTGTGAATCATTTTATCTAAAGTAAACAAATTTTGAACATCCACTCTACCTTGAGTAGTTAATTGCTTGCACAATTCTTTGTTGCTAAGTAATTCTATAACAGCCGAAGCAATACGTTCACTGTTTTCGAATGGAACCACCAAGGCATTTTTATGGTCTACAATAAACTCATCCGCTACTCCTGCAAGGGTAAAAACTGAAGGAATTTCCGCAGCCAAAGCTTCTACAAAGGTTTGACCAAAGGCCTCACTATCGATATCAATAGGGGCATGCACAAAGACATCAAATACCTTGTAAAATGCAAAAATATCTTTTTCAAAAGGAACCTCTTTGTAATTTTTATCTGGAATTTCTTCCAACAATTTTCGAATCACCGGCTCATGTTTACCAACTCCATTTGCCAATATTAACAAGGCTTCTGGATATGCTTTAAGAATTTGTTTAAAGGCAGGCACCACAAATTGAATTCCTTTAAAATCAATATACCTGCCTATTACTCCAATCACAGGATAACGCTTCGTTGGATTGTATTTATTACGAATTTGGGATAAACGGTCTTCGCCTATCTCACTAAATAAATCCAATTTAAAGCCATGATGTATGAGCTGTATTTTGTCGGGATTAGCCTTATCCCTTTCGACCAGCACCTTTAATAAATTATTACTGATGGCAACTATGGTAGTACTTAATCGATTCACCAATTTATCGTAATACACCGCGTGTGGATAATGTATGTGGTGCCAGGTTCCATGATGTCGGGTATGAATACGTTTCGGCACACCTGCAAAATAAGCAGCAGGTATTCCAATAATATTGGCATCGAACAAATGTGCATGCACGCAATCAATTTTATTACGTTTTAGCAGTTTATAAACCTTATAAAAAGCCGAAAGATAATTTGATTTCTTACCCGTACAATATACGCGCTCAACAGGAATTTCATTGGCGCGGAGATACCTTTCCAATTCAGTATCCACAGTATTCAGTAAGATAAAACTCAAGTTGTATTTTTCCTTACTCAAATTTTCGGCAATCCATTCAAATGCGATCGACTTATTGATAAAGGAAATTATGTAACAGATATTTTTTTTTGCAGCCAACTTAATTGTATTTCAACTATTATCTATAATCCAAGCCGGGTGGCAGTTTCGGCACTACATACTAAGAAATTATGAAAATCACTTTTTCGAATTCTATCTACTTTTCGAATTCCTTTGTTTTCATCAATGTTATAAAAACAATATCCTAAACCATCAATCAAGGCATTTACCTTCTCTCCTACTTCATCGTTCAAAATCTCAATTAACAAAGTAGGTTTATGCAATTTGATATGTTCAATAAACCCTGCAATTACGGAAGGTTCGTGCGTTTCAACATCAATTTTCAATAAATCAACTTTGGCTATTTTTTGTTCCTTAACAAAGGTATCAAGCGTAATTGTGGCTATTTGAGTTTGTATGGTTTTAGTCCCTTCAACTGTTAAATCCTTATTTACTGCAACCGAATAAGTATGATCGGCATCGGTATCGTAGATAGTGGCAGTTCCATTAAAATCAGATGCCGCTTTTTCCACACAGTGTATCGAAAATTTATTTAATTCATTATTTGCTACCAGTTTTTTGTACACGCGATTAACCGGTTCAAAGGCTACTACGGTTGCTTTTGGTTGCAGGGCCGATGCTATTAAAGAATAAATTCCGGTATTGGCACCAACATCAAAAATTACATTAGAGCTTGTACAAAGTTTTATCCACAAGCCCAACGAAATTTTCTCCCACCCGCCTGTAAGTCCATTCCAATATAATTCATTCTCTAATTGAAATCCATGATGGTGCATCAAAAATTTAACCTCTTCATTTACTTTAATGGGAATAATTCCTTTAAAGTATAAATGTTTGTAGATGTCGGGATGCGGCACTCCTACCTTCTTAATTAAATTAAAAAGTGGCTGTTTAAAAGGCAGTGCATTGTATATATTTTTGAGCCTAGGATTCATTGATTAAAAATAAAAAAAATTAGTGAAGGTGCTTTTTATAATTCATATAACCATCAAACAAATGCACCGCAAGCAAAACGTCTATAAATAAAAATGCTGCTGTATCAAAACGCTTGTTGTTCGGAATAACCGAGTAGCAAGCAAACCATAGTGATTTGAATTGTAAGAGTAATCCGTAAAAAAATCGCTTAAAGGGTGAATAATAAATTAAGGTTTGCTTGTATCCCAATTCGTTGGCAGTACGAATGGTAACACCACCGCGGGTTTTACGATTGAGCCAAGGACGTAATTCGCAGCGGTCGGTTTCGTTGTGATACACCACACTTAAGGGATAAATATAAATTTTAACTCCTGATTTAATGAGCTTTTCAGCAAAAGCTAAATCTTCATATCCTGCAAAAGGAAAATTTTCGTTATACCCTCCTGAATCAATAAAATCGATGCGCTTGCAGGATAAATACTGACTGGTTAATCCTTTCGATTCAAAAATGCGATCGTCTTTCCAGGTTGAATTTTTGTTCCAACCCTTTAACGAATCAAAACCATGTTTTACTAAATATCTGCCAAAATTAGTTTTGCTAATTTTCTCATATAAATCGGGTGGATAAGTCCAGTTTAAATTAACAAAGCATTTTGGATACTGCTGATGCAACTCTAGCGTTTTTCGTATATTTTCTGAAAAAACCAGCATATCGTCGTCTAAAAAAAGCAATACTTCACCACTTGCCTTGCCGGCTGCAAAGTTTCGCGCTGAAGCTACCCCCGATTTTGGATTTGCATACACTTTTACCAAAGAGGAGTCAAAGGATAATTTCAAGTCCTGCGTTTTAGAATCATTCACTACAATAATTTCGGCTGCTATTCCATTTATAGCTGTAAGACAATGCTGTAAACAGTTCTCAACTATTTGAGGTCGATCTTTTGTTGGAATTAAAATAGATAATTGAATAGCTGCCATAGTGCTTTAATGTGGCAAATATAGTGCAATCAGCTACTGAATATTAATCGGTACTCGTTCGTTTTCGACAAACGGATGTGCATGAATATTTTTGTTTTAAATAATTGTAGCCATATTTGCGGCTTCAATTTTATATACAATCCTCAAAACAAAACAATTACTATGGCAAACGTGTGTGTAATTACCGGATCATCGGGATTAATTGGAAGTGAATCGGTAGCTTTTTTTTCAGATAAATTCGACAAAATAATCGGTATCGACAATAATCTGCGCATGCAATTTTTTGGTGCTGATGCTTCAACCGAGTGGAATACACAACGCTTAGTAAGCGAAGTTGCTAATTTTGAACATCATGCCATTGATATTCGAAATCTTAGCGACTTAGAGGTGCTTTTTAAAAAATATGGAAACGACATTAAGCTCATTGTTCATGCAGCAGCACAGCCAAGTCATGATTGGGCTGCTCGGGAACCCATTACAGATTTTACTGTGAATGCCAATGGTACTTTAAATCTGTTGGAAATGACACGTTTGCATTGTTCTAAAGCAACTTTCATTTTTACCTCAACCAACAAGGTGTATGGTGATACACCAAATTTTTTACCCTTAATCGAAAATGAAAAACGTTGGGAAATCGACAAATCGCATCCATATTTTAAAGAAGGTATTGACGAAAATATGAGCATCGACCATACTAAGCATTCCTTGTTTGGCGCTTCAAAAGTGGCGGCCGATGTGTTGGTGCAAGAATATGGCAAGTACTTCGGTATGAATACCGGCGTGTTTCGAGGTGGTTGTTTAACGGGCCCCAATCATTCAGGAACTCAGTTGCATGGTTTCTTATCGTACCTCATGAAATGTGCGGTTACCGGCGACAAATACACTGTTTTTGGCTATGCCGGAAAACAAGTGCGCGACAACATTCACAGCTGGGATTTAGTCAATATGTTTTGGCATTTTTATCAGAATCCCAAACAAGGTGAAGTGTACAATGCAGGAGGAGGAAGGCATTCCAACTGCTCTATGGCCGAAGCAATTGAGCTGTGCGAGCAAATTACCGGCAAAAAAATGAACTACGAATATTCCGAAACCAATCGCATAGGGGATCATATTTGGTGGATCAGCGATGTCTCTAAATTTAAAAAGCACTATCCGGCTTGGACTTGGAAATACAACATTAACGACATTCTAACACAAATCTACACTACCCTTTCGAAACGTTTGTAATAGCTAGTAAATGAAGTAATCGTTCTGAAGCTTTACCGTCTGTTTTACTTACCCACACCAGACTGAAATATGGCGCGAGTGATAGACTGTTTTTAGTACATCATTTTCTGCTATCAACAAAAAAAACAGTATTCACATACTGAGCCGACAAAGGAATTCTGCTATAGAATTCATATTCATTTTCTATCAAAAAAGTGGCTGTTTCCGTATTTAAAATAGCTTCAAGTGAATTTGCAGAAATCTCTATTGCAATTAATGTTGGTCGATACTTACTCCAGTTATTCGATCTCAATACGTTAATATCAAGTCCTTCAACATCTATATTCATAAAATCAATCACCGTTCCTTTAGGAAAATTTTGATCAATTACCTCGCTTAAAGGAATTGTATTTATTGGAATAACTTGTTTCACATTAGATTTTTGACCAATCGACTCAATGTATTCTAATGAGAAACTGTTCATGGTAGAGTTTTCTCCTAGAAAATAATAATTGAGTAGCTCCCGCTTATCAGAAATTGCTACTTCAATATTTTTATCCTCTGGTCTCACTTTCTGAAAAATTTTCATACTGTTTGGTCTTGGATCAATGTTAATTCCTCTCCATCCTAATCGATACAGATAATAAGTATTTGAATGTTTATATGGATGAAAAGCACCAATATCAATAAAAACACCCTTTTCTCGAGCAACTATCTTAGGATAAAAAAAATTACGAATTAAAAGATCTTCACCAGCTTGTGAAAAAGTTAAAACATCTGCTTCGTAGCCGTAAATTATTCTTTGTACAAGTGAAATCAATTTTTTTATCACCATAATTTTCAGTTTAGCATTCAATTAATAAATCTAACAATCGCTGTGATGCATTGCCATCAGTTTTATAGAGGTATTTCGCTTTAGAAAGGGCTAGTTTTTCGAACCAATCATTTTTATTTTTGTCAGAAGAAAATTGCTTTGCAAACAATTCAAATTCATCGATCGTATTAACCGTTTGTATTAATTCATCTTTCTTAATTGAAGTATAAAAATCGGTAACACTCTGATTTAAACTGTAAGAAAAAAAACAAAAAGGTTTGTCAAAATACATTGCATCAATTACCAAACTAGATGATTGGGTAGTTACCACAGTACTTACAGAAAGTAATTCATGCAAATTAATTTCTTCATGATCAAATAATATCTGGTTCGGAAAATTATGTTCTTTTAAAACTAACTTACATATATTATCGTACTCCGCAGGATGCTTTTTTACAATTAAATTCCAATTATTTCTATTACAAAGTTCGGCTAACTCTTGTACTATTTTTTGTTTCTCTAATTCATAACTCTTATTTTGTGCTGTCCAAGAACTAGCGAAAAATATGGTATTGGCCGTATTATTTAGTCCAAAACGTTTAAAAAATGCCTCCCTATTTATTTCGAAATTTTTATAAGCATCTAGTTTACAAAAACCAATAATCCGATAATTTAAAGTTGGATCCTTTCTATGATGCCATATATCAACATTTGCTTGACTAATACAAGCTCTATAAGTGAATTCTATATTTGATTGCATAAACAATGGATCATCGGTAAACAAACCATAATCTACATTTACACTTGGAATGTCAAAAAAACGTGAAACATCGCTGAGTGCCCTTCCGCTCTCTGATAAACTCAAAGTTAATGTAATATCAGGCTTAATTTGAGCTACCATATTGCCAATCCAGCTGTACTGTATTTCCAAATTTTCAATAAATTGTTTTTCTTTTACCAGTGAATAAGAACTATTAACTACTTCAAGCAACTGATATAGGTCACGATGATTTTGGAAATTTCCATTTCTAAAAATTTTGTAGTCATAAACGCTGATATTTTTTCCTTGAAGATTTTTTGGATCAATTGCCTTTTTCTCAGGTATTCCAGAGGTTATTGTAACAAGATGCAAATGAACCTTATTACTTAACTTAACTAATTCGTAAAAACGTTGCAATACAATATGTAAACTTGGAACATCATAAATAAACAATAAAATATTTTTCTTGCCAGGATGTTTATTAATTCCATATCCGGTTACTTTCTTGTAAAATCGATAAACAAAATAGCCCAAATTTTTAACGATTGGTTTTATTCTTTTAAATCTAATTCCCGCATCTGCCCTAAAATGCATTCGGAGCTTTATTCCCTTAAAATATTGTCTAAAGTCAATTTCTGCCAGTCGGTAATCTTCACTTAATGAAATTTCAATTTCTTTAACGTTATTAGAGAATATTGTGAGTAGTTTTTCTATTACTAAACGCAACACATGCTTCTTAATCACCAGTTGCCAATAACTATTGTACAACAAACTAAAGTGTATATCACGTTTGTTTTTACGTGTAGCAACGAATTTATTGTGTGCTAAACTATACTGATCCAAATAATCAAGCATCTTACTCAATTCAACATGCATCGCATCAGCAGCAGCATATTCAATTCCGTTTAATGACATATTAAATTCGTCCGGTGAGTTATTCAAAGACCATTTTTCAAGGATGTAACCACGAAATAAAAATGCATGAGTGCTTTTGCTCTCCAAATAAACTTGGTCCGAATCGCAAATAAGTAGTTTCATTTAAAGTTGCTGCCGGATTGGTTTAAAGTTAAGCGTAATAAGAGATTTTATATTACCTGCAAATAAATAAAATACTACAAATAATCCCAATACAAGCAGTGGCACCACATTTATCAAATACACCAACCAATGAACATTGGCATACACAGTGTTTACAAAACCTGCCAACAAAATAAATACTCCTAAAAACGCCATGAGCGGATATAAATAACTCAATCGAAAACGCAAATTAGAAATACGTTTATACCAGTATAAAGTTAGTGAAAGCTGGAGCAAGCGTGCTACAATAATTGTAATTGCCGAGCCAATTAAACCTACTACCGGTAATAAAATATAATTTCCAATAATGGTTGTGGCACCGGCAATAATGGTTAACCAAGGTAACTTTTGTGTATCCTTAAAATAAAACAAAGGCTCAACAAATACAATGTATAAATACCTTAAAAAATAAGCCAACAACATGATTGGCAATATACTTAACGATTGAACATAGACCGGTTTTAAAAATCCAATTACCGCAAACGGACTCACAGCAATTAATCCGCAAATAATTAATAGCACTGCCAAACCAATAATACGGTAGGTTTTGCTTATTTCATCACTATTAGCTTCCGGATTATTTTTAAGCATCTCATATACCGTTGGATAAGTAGCGCTCTGTATCGCAAACAAAATAGAATCAGTAATACCGGCAATGGCAGCAGATAAATTATACACCGCCAATGAAGTTAAGTTAAATCGATTCTCAATCATGATGCGATCGAAACTGGCAAATATTAATGCCGATAAGGAATAGGGTAACATGGGCAATGCATAGCGCAACGATGCAGGTAAAAAACGTTTATCGAAACTGATACCCGTTTTTCTAAATAAAATAATCCAAGCTAATAAAGAAATACTAGCGGTGGCAATTAACTTGGTCCAGATAACTCCTTCAGCATTGCTTTTAAACACCACTATGGCTATTGCTTCGGCAATGGTGGCACTTAAAAATAAAGATAAAGCAAATCGGGTATAAGACTTTACTTCTTGTTTATTTCGGTAATAAGCATACACCAATAAATTTTGCGAAGCAACTATTGCAAACAAAACCGCTGAAATTCCAAAAGGATAAAAAGTAAAATAGGGATTCTTAAAAGCCAGTTGAAAAATAATATCCCCAAATAAAATAACTATGCAGGCTATGGTAATTGAAATAAAAAATATACTCAATGAAATAGTTGAAAAATAACTGCTCAACAGATTCGGCTTGCTTTTATATTCAAAAAAATAACGGGCAAAAGCTGATTCCAGGCCCAGTGTCATGAACAAAGGCAACAAAGCCGAAAGCAAGGTATTTAATCCGATTATCGCAAACTCCTCGGGGGCAAGATAATGCAGGTAAACAGGTAATAATAAAATACGGGATGCAGTTGGCAAAAAAGCCAGCAAGGTGTATACCGAACTTGACTTAAGTATTTGCCTGAAATTTACCAAGGTTATATAAAAATTAAAGTGCTGTAAATGCCAACTGTGCTGCCTTTTGCTTTAACTTTTCGCTCACAATGCGTTGTGGTAAATTTTGGTAAAAAGGTTCAGGTCGCGATTTTAAATAATCAACATACTGATGCCCGGTTTCGTTATTAATACTAAAAGCATTGAAGAAAGCAATTTTCTCAATCTCCTTTGGAACCTGATCAATGGTACCCACCGAAGGTCGAGTAGCGCGATGATTGGTTTTGAAATTAAAAATTACAAGGTCACCGGCTTTTGAGGGTATATCTACCAAGGTGTGATGATTGGGATTTATGCGTTCGTTTTTTTGTTCCGGAATCGTCGCTAGTTTGTTTTTTAATCGCTCAACAATCCCAGGAGCTGCAGGATTAACAAAGTAATCGGGAGTGCGGTGCGAACCTTCCATAACGGTTAATCCTCCTCCATACTCATTGTTATCTTGTAAATAAAAGCCTGCTTCAATCATCAATGAATGATCATTAAGATGAAAAGTATGTCCGGCCTTTTCTTGTGAAGTTGTGTCTTTGTGCCAACCGGTGTAAAACTTATAATGTATTGACGACTCCGGCATTAGCAATGGATTGGGTCCCAATAATCCGCTAACAACCTGCAGCACTTTTTCGGTTAAGGTTAAATCAATAAACTCAGGAAAGGTTTGAAATACATCGCTCAATACACGTTCGGTATTATAAGGCGATTTTTTCCATTCATCGCTGGCGAAAATTTGCAAAATACTTTTTCGCATTTGCGCCACTTGCTCGGCAGATAATACACCGGGCACAAGCAAATAACCCTTTTCATTAAAGTGCTTTTTTTGTTCGGCTGTAATCATATTATTTATTTTTTGCAATAATCCACAAGTTACTCGACAACTTGTTGGTGGTTAAAAATTCTTGAAAAGACTTGCCTTTAGTCTCCCATTCATCAATCAATACTTGCTTTAAAAAAGGTTGATCGTCAACACTAAAATCACCTGCTAGAATTGTGTTGCGCACGATGTCGGCATCTAACACTCCCGGAGTAAGCACTTCTAATACTTCAAATCCATTGGCTTTAAACAATAAATCAAGTGAATGCGGAGTAAAGTAATTTACGTGTTCGTGGTCGATGGTATTGCTTTTTTCTTTTAAGGTAATAACATCAAAACCTTGTGCATTGGGGCAACTCACTACAAACAATGCTCCCGGTTTCATTTGTCGTTTGCATTGCTGAATAAAATCGCGGGGCGAAAATAAATGTTCAATCACTTCAAAATTTACTACCACATCAAATTTTTCGTCCTCCTTGAGTGCTACTTTTTCAATAGGTAATTCAATGGTTTCAACACCCCGACTGCGGCAAGTTTGCGCAAGGGTTGGTGATGGCTCAACAGCTACAATGCGATTAAAAACTTTGCGGCTTGCCATTTCCTCACAAAAAGTACCAAAGCCGGCACCTACTTCTAAAATTGAGTTGGTTGGAGAAGCATATTTTTTACAATAGTCTAAAATACGATCCACACGGGGCACCACAATTTTTTGACGCCGTGTACTTTCAGAAGCCGGAAAAATATATTTATTCCAATAAGCATAATTGACTGAATTTGAATAAAATTCGCCAAGTAAGGCTGCTGTTGGGCGTGGACTGGTATACACTGTTTTGCAATCGCTGCATTCGAGATAGGTAAAACTGTATTTTTCGTATTTCTTGCTGCCCTTGTTGGCATTGCAGGCTGGACAATTTACAGGTACAAATTTATCGGCGTTAGATAAAAGCATTCCCACATCCTGCATCACAGCAATTTTTTGCCCCTCGAGCAAATCCTTTGGTCGAATATCGTTTTCGCTAAAAGTAGTTTCTTTGGTTTTCATCTTCAGTTTGTAAACAATTGTGAGTGGCTTTATTGGCGCTATTTAGCTTTGGTCCTTCCCTCAATCATGTTGACAAATATAAGGTTTTAACCTAGGTTTGCTTTTCCGTTTGACGAAAATTCCTGCAAATTGGGCAAGCATGCAAACAAAATAATTAGTTGTAGTCATCTATACATTCTATTCTCTAATTACTTTTAGAAGATAATTTCCGGCCTATGAGAAATTGGCGTTAAGAAAATTGAATAAATATGCTTATCCGCTTTATTACCCATGAAGCAATTTTTTATCTAACTTACTATTTTATAATTCATACTAAAAGGACCGGCCTATGAGAAATTGACGTTAAGAAATTGGAATTAATTTTTATGCGCCGGCCAGTGAAAGCAATCCTCGAGCGAGTGAAAGAATTTCGTTAGCCAACAGCATATAATCGAGCGCTTGGGTTGCGTGGAAAAATTTAATTTAAATTTTAGTCAATTTATCATAAGCCTTGATTTTCCTGCCTACCGTAACTTTGGCCAGTGCAATGGCAGGCAGGTTGTTTCTTTTTGACCTGTCCGCCTACTGGCGGATCAAGCAAAAAGAAAGGGAACACAATAGGGACAATGGATTTGTGATAGCTTGATAGGTTGTTTTGAACAATTCATTTGGAATATTTTAGCAGAGGTAATACTAATTAATAAATCTCTAACAGAGATAAATGTTTTTTTAATCATTTTAAGTTTAGGTACAATTGCGGATAAACATATGAATAAATTTTAAAACGCTGGCACTGTGAAAGCCTGCCTGCCGCCTCGCTTGCCTGCACAACGGTAGGCTGGCACCCCTCCTGCGAGAATATAATACAACTATTTGAACGTGAATATCATCGAGCGCTTGGGTTGTGCTGCAAAAAATTAATTTAAATTTTAGCCAATTTATCATCAGCCTTGATTTTCCTGCCTACCGTAACTTTGGCTTGAGTAATGGCAGGCAGGTTGATTCTTTTTGACCTGTCAGCCTACTGGCGGATCAAGCAAAAAGAATCAAAATTCAATTTAAATTCAATGTTCTAATTAGTGTCAATTAGTCTCCTTTAAACTATTAAATAAATACTCTGGGAAACAAAACTATATAGCTATTTTTTAATAATCCACTTAGTATGTGTTTTTCTTTGTGGCCCTTCTGGTTTAAATCTTTTAATTCTAAATCGAGCTGCATAGCTAAATCATAATTTTTTGCTTTTGATTTTATTCTAAGAATAAAAGCGGATCAGCATAAAAAAATATTGGAAGTTTTTTTGTTTAATAATTCTAGCAAGCTATTAAACAAATGATATTTTTGCAAAATGAAATTTTCGGCCAATTATTCCATAAAGGATTTAGAAAAACTATCCGGCATTAAAGCTCATACACTTCGCATTTGGGAAAAAAGGTATGCGCTATTTGAACCCGAGCGCACCGATACCAACATTCGATTTTATACAAACAACGATTTAAAACGCATCCTAAACATTAGTATGCTCAACAAAAGCGGTTTTAAAATTTCGAAGATAGCCGCTTTAAGCGAAGCTCAAATTGCTGCTAAAGTTTCGGAAATAACCAATGCCTCCACTTCTTATGAAGAGCATATTGATAAGTTTATAATGAGTATGATAGACTTAAATGAGGTGAGTTTTGATAAAACATTTTCAGACTGCGTTTCAAACTTTGGCTTTGAAGATTGCATACAAAAGGTAGTGGTTCCTTTCTTTATACGCATCGGTACTATGTGGCAAACCGGCAGCATCAATCCTGCACAGGAACATTTTGTGAGCAACCTTGTAAGGCAAAAAATAATTGTGGCTATCGACGGTATTAAGCCAAGCAGCAAAAAAAGCAAAGGAACGGTGTTATTATTTTTACCCGAAAATGAATTGCATGAACTGAGTCTATTATTTTACGCTTATGCCTTGAAGCTGCGCAATTATAAAACCGTTTATTTAGGACAAAGTGTACCAACCGATACCTTGGTTAGAGTAAGCGAAATAGTAAAACCCGACCTGCTCCTTTCAGTAATTACTACCCCACCCCACAAAGGATTGCTTGATTCGCTCATAAACACCTTAGCTTCACTCAAATCCAAAAAAACTATTCTACTTTCGGGAAGAGCAGTATTTGAACGCAAGAAAAAACTACCTGAATCAATCAGCCTTTTCAAAGGATTCCCGGAATTGCTTAAGTTGATTTAGAGGAATTTTAAATGAATAGGAGCATTACTTTACTTATTGAGTAAACTATTCACTCGCCCCCTCTGAAGACTGGCGCGAGTAAGAGATCTGCAGCACGATTAAGGATACGTTGCAAACAAAATACTGCTCCAATTGTAACAGTTATTGTTGGTACCCAGGGTGCCCGATAAGTCCTGTATTCCGTACCAATCGCCGGTAGCAGGAAGTGTGGAGTTGCCATCGCCATTGGTATCGCCTCCATGCGCATCGTCGTTGTATGAAGTAAAATACACACCCGATAAGTTGTATCCGTCAATAAATGAAATGCCGTTTTTTATCGAAATTTTATTAAAACCAACAGCCGGTAACAGGGCAATTTTAATGATGACGTTTTCGGCTAAAATAATTTTCAAACCATCACCAACTGCAGTTGATCCGGTAAG
>DGQS01000029.1 GCA_002389785.1 Bacteroidetes bacterium UBA4408 | reverse complement strand
ATTCATTTGGGTATACCCATTGGCTCAGCCCATGCCAAAAATCTGCCCCCACCTTTGTGTTGTTAAACTAAAAAATCAAAAAAATGAAACTATCCGAAATAAAAAAATTATTAACTACCGTTGAAACAGTTAGTTTTCAATTGCCCAATGGTACATTTGTTCCTCAGCATTTTCACGTTACTGAAGTTGGGTTAATAAACAAACACTTTATTGATTGTGGTGGGACCGTTCGTAAGGAAACACTTATCAATTTTCAACTTTGGGATGCGAACGATTTTGATCATCGACTACAGCCGCAAAAACTTTTAAAAATAATTGAGCTATCTGAAAAAGTTTTGGGAATAGAAGACTATGAAGTGGAAGTTGAATATCAAGATACCACCATCGGGAAATACGATTTAGACTTTAACGGAAAAAATTTTCAATTGGTAAACAAACAAACAGCCTGTTTAGCCAGTGATCAATGTGGAATTCCACAAGAAAAACAAAAAATTAAATTAGTTGAATTAGTAGGAGCATCCGCTACTTGCAAACCGGGTGGAGGGTGTTGTTAATAGTAGCAATCGGTAAAAAATGAACGCAAAACAATCTAAGCTTTATTTAGAAATTGAGGCAGTGTTGCAAAATTTAAATACAGACGCTATCACGCTTCAACGAAAGGAACAATTAAAACCCTTAATTGATTACATTCAAACTAAAGTAGCGCAACAAAAAGAAATACGCTTAAACTTTATTTGTACACACAATTCAAGAAGAAGTCATTTAGCACAAGTGTGGGCGCAAGTTGCTGCTGCTTATTATTCTGTTCAACAGGTTTATTGCTATTCAGGAGGTACTGAAGCAACTGCTCTTTTTCCCCAGGTCGCAAAAACCTTACAAAATCAAGGCTTTAAAATAAAAGCAATTTCAGAAGGAAAAAATCCTGTATACGCCATAAAATTTGCTGAGAATGGACATCCGATAATTGCCTTTTCTAAAACCTATTTTGATGACTTTAATCCCTTAAGTGAATTTGCAGCAATAATGACCTGTAGTTCTGCCGATGGCGATTGCCCTTTTATTCCCGGTGCAGAAAAAAGAATTCCTATTATGTTTGAAGACCCAAAAGAATTTGACAACAGTCCATATCAAGAATTAAAATACGAAGAGCGAAGTGTGCAAATTGCCACTGAGATGTACTATGTTTTTTCACAAATCAAGTCCTAAATTATGTCAGCAGCGAATTGCGCCCCAACCTATCAACGAAAAAAGTTAAGTTTTCTTGACCGCTTTTTAACCCTCTGGATATTTCTAGCCATGGCTATTGGCGTATTAATTGGTTATCTGATACCTTCCATTAGCGTTTTCATTAATTCATTTTCAAGTGGGACAACCAATATCCCTCTTGCAATTGGCTTGATTTTAATGATGTATCCGCCGTTAGCAAAAGTAAAATACGAACAAATGGGCGAAGTATTTAAGAATGTTAAAGTGCTTGCTGCTTCTCTATTTCTCAATTGGATTGTTGGTCCAATTTTGATGTTCGCACTGGCACTGCTATTTTTAAAAGGATATCCTGAATACATGATTGGACTTATTTTAATTGGATTGGCGCGATGCATTGCAATGGTGGTTGTGTGGAACGATTTAGCCGATGGAAACCGTGAATACGGTGCAGGTTTAATTGCGTTAAATAGTATATTTCAAGTTTTACTGTATAGCGTTTATGCTTATGTATTCATTACCATTTTACCTCCCTATTTCGGTTATACCGGCTTTGAAGTATCCATTAGTATTGGTCAAATTGCTCAAAGTGTTGGAATTTATTTAGGAATTCCATTTGCACTTGGAATAATCAGTAGGTATACCTTACTAAAACTAAAAGGCGAAACATGGTTTCAAAACCGTTTTGTTCCGCTTATTTCACCAATAACCTTAGTTGCTTTGCTGTTTACCATTGTAATTATGTTTAGCTTAAAAGGTGAACTAATCGTGCAAATTCCTATGGATGTTGTTCGAATAGCTATTCCATTAGTAATTTATTTTGTAATCATGTTTGTGATCAGTTTTTTTATTGGGAAGTATTTTGGTGCAGACTATTCAAAATCTACAGCAATCGCATTTACTGCAACCGGAAATAACTTTGAACTGGCAATAGCAGTAGCAATTGGAGTTTTTGGAATAAACAGCGGACAAGCATTTGCTGGAGTAATTGGCCCATTGGTAGAAGTGCCGGCATTAATAGCTTTGGTAAATGTTGCCTTTTGGTTTAGAAAAAAATATTTTAACGCACAATAAATTGTATTGCTACTTATTTCGAATTAGTGATATATACTTCAAATCAACAATCGATAAAGTTAGCTGAATACAAATCAAAGCTGAAGGTCACGAGTAGTATTCCTTACAAGTTACAGCGTTCAAATCTTCATTTAAAAACAATAAAAAAGCCTGCGATTTCTCACAGGCTTTTTTATTGTTTTGAGTTGAGTGTTATTCAACAATAAACTTCTGTACTGAAAATTCGCCGGCAACAGTCATGCTTACGAAATAAATTCCTTTTGCTAATGAATGAACATCGATTGCAAATTTATTTTCACCTACTTGCAAATCTTGAGTTTTTTCAACTACCACACGTCCAAGCGCATCAGTAACTTGAACAGTAGAGTTAATTTCAGAATCAGATGAATATAAAATATTCAACGACTCTTTTACAGGATTTGGATATAAAGAGATTCCATCGCTACTAGCTTTACCTGATAAGTCAACATCTTCTCCGGGTAAAATACGGAAATTGGTTGAGCTTGTGCTTACACGTAAGGTATAGCATTGACTAGCATTAAATGCGCTTGAGTATCCGTATACTTTTAGATAAAGTGTAGTTGCACTTGTTGAATTACGAATAATTTGTTCTGAAGTAGTTCCACTGTTCTGTGAAGTATACAACAAGGTTACTTTTGAATTGTACATTTTGATATCATAATCAGCAGGCAAATTAGTAAGTGTTACTTTAACTTTGGTATTCGGAGCCACAGTAGTAAACTTAAACCAATCTGCATCTGTTGAAGTACCAATTAAACCGGTAATATCGGTATTCATTGGAATTACTTTAGCTGCAGAAGAAGTATTGTTTGCTTCATAAGCATCGCTGCAGGTAACAACAATAGAAGAAGTAGTAAAGTTAGAAGATGCTGAAAAAGCACTTGAAGCCCCAGTACAAACACTTTGCACTTGGAATTCATAGTTAGTAGAAGCAGTTAAACCTGTAAGGGCTTTTGAATTAGTAGTACTGGTGGTAGAAGTCCAGGTAGCAGCACCCACTACACGGTATTGCACATTGTAGCTTATAGCTCCCGAAACTGTAGTCCAACCTAAAGTGGCACTACTTGAAGTAATTGAAGAAGAATTTAAACCTGATACTGCACCACAAGTAACAACTGAAGACAAGGTAGTAAAGGTAGCAGAAGCAGAGTAAGCACTGCTTAACGATGCACACACGGTTTGAACTTGGAATTCGTAATTTGTTACTTCTGATAAACCGCTAATGGCTAATGAATTTGTTGTAACAGAAGCAGCAGTCCAAGTAGAAGTTCCAACTACACGATATTGAACATTGTAGCTTACAGCACCGCTTACAGCTCCCCAATTAAGTGTAGCTGAATTTGTAGTTACTGCAGAAGCTGATAAACTAGCTGCTACACCACAAGAAGCAGTTGGAGGTTGGCATCCTAAAGAGCTTAATAAACCAACACGGGCACCACCTGTTGCAAACAATGCTTGCATACGAGCTGTTTGACCAGCGGTGAACATGTTCATACAACCATCGTCGGTATAATCCATGTAGTTCATAAACATATCGCCATTAGCGCCATTGCTGCAAGTTACATGCGGGAAAGTAGGGCAACCGAAATTAGAAGTTGATTGAGTAGGAGTATCGCTTACTAAGTCGTTTCCACAACTAGCATCGCCCCAAATGTGACGTAAATTTAACCAGTGACCCACTTCATGTGTCATGGTTCTTCCTAAATGGTAAGGAGTTGCAGTACCCGGAGAAAGCACACTTCCTACAGAAGAATACAACACCACCACGCCATCGGTAGAAGCTGTACCACCCGGAAATTGAGCATATCCTAACAAACCACCACCCAAGTTACAAACCCAAATATTTAAATAATTAGAAGTACTCCATGCATCATCCCCACCATTTGCACTTCGCTTAACATTATCGTTTGAAGTAAAGGAAGCAACCGTTGTTGATTTATGAATAATACCGGTAGTTGCATTTCCTTGAGGATCTCGCTGAGCTAAACAAAACTGAATTTGTGTGTTGGATGCAACCCCAGTAAAAGCAGATGGAGTACTTGATGCATCAGCATTTAATCGAGCATAATCAAGATTTAATTGATTTAATTGAGCGATACATTTAGCATCAGAAATATTTTGAGAAGAGGTATTGTACACTACGTGAAACACAACGGGTATGGTAACAATGGCAGCTGTTTTATTAGCCATGTTAGAAACAATTTGTTGCGTTTGCTGTTCAATTTGTTGCATTCGGGCAGCAAGTGTTGGATCAGCTGCTTCCATATCAGCAAGGTGCTGCATGGTACCGCAATTACGTACTGCTGTACTCTGCGCCATCGCAGAAGTACTCATCAATGCACTAAGACCAAGTGCCCAAAGTAAATTCTTTTTCATGTGTTATAGTAGTTTAATTAGTTTATGGAAAATCAAACCTAACAAATTAAAGTTCAAAATTCAAACTTTGCTTATCTGAATATTCACAATTATTAGTTGAATAAGTAAAAACAGCAGGTGAACGGAAAATGTGATATAAATCACGGCTTTAGCCCTTTTGCATAAAAGCTTTTGTTACTTTTGCCAGCACCAAAAAATCATCCGTAATTATTGCTTTACGAAAGCTTAATGATTGTATGATTTTCACAAATATTGGTGAGCGTTTATGATAAAAATTGACAATGAAAATGGTACTGTTTTACTGGTGAACAAACCTTTAAAATGGACTTCGTTTGATGTAGTAAATTTTGTACGCGGTATTATTAAAGTGAAGGTTGGACATGCAGGAACTTTGGATCCGCTTGCCAGTGGACTACTTATTTTGTGCACCGGTAAAATGACTAAGCAAATTGACAACTACCAGGCACAGGAAAAAGAATATACCGGAATAATTACACTGGGTGCCACTACTCCATCCTTTGATTTAGAAACTGAAATTGATGCTCATTTTTCGATCGACAATTTAAACGAAACAATCATCAAAGCGGCCGCGGCTGAGCTAACCGGAGTATTACAACAAATGCCACCTGCACATTCGGCCAAACGAATTGGTGGAGAAAGGGCCTATTTAAAAGCTCGAAGAGGTGAACAAGTGGAAGTAAAACCGCGAGAAGTAAGCATTCGCAAATTTGAAATAACCGGGTTGGAATTTCTTGAAAAATCTGTCCATGTTTCGTTTTTGGTTGTTTGTAGCAAGGGTACCTATATTCGTTCTTTAGCACGTGATTTAGGCGAAAAACTAAATAATGGAGGTCATTTAACTCAATTAATACGCACCCGTATTGGTGATTTTCAGTTAAAAGATGCTGTTTCAATTGAAGAATTGCGGGCTCAGTTTCCAAAGTCTAGTATTTAATTTTAAGTTACTGAGATAAGCTCTGCTATTTTAGTTTGCGAACATTTGAGTATTTTTTATAATTTCGCAGCCTGTTTATAAAACAGTGTATTAATAAGAAACCCGTAAGTTTCCTACCTCCCATTACTGAGCGGACAATTTTCGGGAAATTGTATAACGCCAAAATCAACCAACAATTATGAAATTATCGCAATTCGGCTTTCATTTGCCAAAAGAATTACTGGCAGAGCATCCGGCCAAAAACCGTGAAGATGCAAAGCTGATGGTATTAGACCGTAAAAAGGGAACCATCACCAATAAAAAATTCAAAGATATCCTCAGTTATTTTGATGATGGGGATGTTATGATTGTGAATGACACCAAGGTTTTTCCTGCCCGCTTATACGGAAACAAAGAAAAAACAGGGGCTAAAATAGAAGTGTTTTTATTACGTGAATTAAACCGCGAAAGCCGACTTTGGGATGTATTGGTGGATCCTGCACGAAAAATCCGCATTGGTAATAAACTTTATTTTGGGGATGATGATAGTTTGGTAGCAGAAGTAATTGACAATACTACCTCACGAGGCCGTACCCTCCGTTTTTTATTTGATGGCACTTATGAAGAATTTAAGGAAACAGTGGTATCACTTGGACATACACCACTTCCTAAATACATTAAGCGAAAAGCTGAACCTGAAGATGCGGAACGTTATCAAACCGTATATGCAAAACACGAAGGTGCTGTAGCTGCTCCAACTGCAGGATTGCATTTTAGTAAAGAATTAATTAAACGACTCGAAATTAAAGGGGTGAATTTTGCTCCGGTAACTTTGCATGTTGGATTAGGAACCTTCCGTTCGGTTGAAGTGGAAGATTTAACCAAACACAAGATGGATTCGGAACAAATGATTATTACCGAAGATGCTTGTAAAATCATCAACAAAGGAAAAGAGAAAAAGAAGAAAATTTGTGCCGTTGGTACAACTACCATGCGTGCAATAGAAAGCAGTGTAAGCACCACCGGCATGGTAAAACCTTATGATGGTTGGACAAATAAATTTATTTTTCCACCCTATGATTTTAGTGTTGCCAATTGCATGATCACTAATTTTCACATGCCTGAATCTACTTTATTAATGATGGTTTCTGCCTTTGCAGGTTATGAATTTTTGATGGAGGCCTACAAACAAGCCATTAAAGATAAATACAAATTTTTCTCTTACGGCGATGCCATGCTCATTCTTTAATTTTAATTAAATTAGCATACCCTTCAGAAGTTACACAAGCTTTTGAAGGGTTTTTTATTCTTACCATTCAAGTATTTTAAAAATGAATATTGCAATTTTTGCTTCCGGTAATGGTTCAAATGCCCAAGCCATTATCCGACATTTTGAACATTCAACTTTAGTAAGCATCAAATGTATTATTACCAATAATTTGAACGCAGGTATTATCAACAATGCTAAACCTCTTGGTGTTCCTACCTTTGCTTTTAGTAAAGAAGACCTAAACAACGACGCTTTGTTACTCGATTTTTTGCAACAAAATAGCATTGAATTCATTGTACTGGCAGGTTATCTCAAAAAAATTTCTTCGGCAATTGTTACAGCATTTCCAAACGCAATTGTAAATATTCATCCAGCCTTATTACCTCAATTTGGAGGAAAAGGAATGCATGGCATGCATGTGCATGAAGCAGTACTAAAATCAGGAGTTAAAAAAACAGGAATTACCATTCATTATGTCAACGAAGCCTATGATGAAGGGCAAATAATTTTTCAGGAAAGTTGCGATGTGCTTCCAAACGATTCGGCCGAAATTATTGCAAAAAGAGTACTCGCTCTTGAACATAAAAACTATCCGCTAGTTCTTGAAAAGTTGTTCCTTCAAAAAACAATTAGTTAGTTCTTCAAGTTAAATCGGGCGATATCAACCTCCGGATGAAGTTCGGCCTTGCCTGCCAAAAATTGAGCAAATTGCTTGGCGTAATAAGGGGCTAATAATATTGCTTTAGTTCCCATACCATTAAACATCCCAAGTTGGGCATGTTCAGGATGTAATCCAATCATTGGTCTTCGGTCCTTCACAGTAGGTCGTATTCCGCTTTCATGTGCGACTATGCTAAATGGAACTTTGAGCACTTGTTGTATTTTTTGAAGCAATTGCTGTTTGCCCTGCTCAGTAATTTGTTCCGTTAAATCTTTCCACTCATAAGTTGCCCCTACTTTGTATACCTGATTTCCCAGCGGTAAAAAAAACACACCTTTGTTGAGCACACTTTCGGTATCAAAATCAGGAATGTGTATGGTTAAGACTTCGCCTTTCGTAAGTACAAATGGCAACCAATTAAAGTAAGGATTTTGAGTCGCCTGATACCCTTCACAAAAAATAATTTTCTCTGCTCTCACTTCTTTCCATGATATTCCTTCAGCATGAAAGGATAAATCATTACTTGTAAAATGTTCTTCGCGGTAGGATGACTCCTGCTGTAAAAATTGTTGCATGCTTTGAAGTAATTTTCGAACATCGCAATTACCTGATTGCAACACAGCTGCTGCTCCAAATTCATTCTTAATTTTTCCGGATAAGAAATCTTCTTCTACCTGTGGAGATAAATAGTGGGACAACTCTTTTTGAGCAGCCTTTGAAAACCAAAATTCGCGTTCATCCTGCGATGCAAACAATTTAATAATCGCACGTTTGTGATGAAATTTTTGCCAAAATTTTTGCTCCATGCTTGCATACATTTCATTGGCCACAGGAAGCACATCATCTACCATCCAAGACTTCACAATTCGCTTAAAAACAATAGGATTATAAAGGCCGGCAGCAACTTTTGATGAAGTATTGGATGCATTCCCATCTATCACCAGTACTTTTTTTCCTTGCTCCAATAATTCAAATGCAAGCACCGACCCGGCAATACCTTGACCAACAATAAGGTAATTAACGTTCATAAATTTCAGTATTAATCAGGAAAGTTGCCATACTAAAACCCGTGTGATTTTCATAAAATAATCCCAAATGAAGCATACCCAATAAATCCTTCTAATTTATTCGCTAAAGTAATCATTCCAATTGTGCTGCGATAATTACTTACCTTTATGCAAAAAAAAACATGCGCGTTTTATTCTTCTTATTTTTATTGCTGGTAAGCGGCAATTTATTTTCTCAAAAACTAACAGTCTCAAGTAACCAACTCAATTTTGGTACTACTTATGAAACGGTTACTGATAGTTTATCCATTACACTTACGAACACCACAAATTCCAATCAACAAATAAAAACAATACGGTTTTATCAATTGTACAACAGCAATTCATTTTCGGTTAATGATAGTTCATTTACCATTCCTGCATTTGGTAATCATACGTTATGGGTTAGGTTTAAACCGGTTCACAATGTATTTTACAACAGCGAAATGGTACTCATTACCGATACCTATGAAGGAAATATTTCGATTGACCTTAGCGGACAAGGAAGGTATTCGATGACGTATTATGACCACACTCAAAATCTGAGCGAACAACAATTAAAAGACACCTTAAAAGCCATTACCGGAAGAGGATATGTGTCGCTTGGTTACAATGGAGCGCGTGATAAAATGTACATGAACGTTGACAATAAAAAAGTAAACGGACAAGGGGCATCCAGCAATACGCTTGAATGTGTGTACACAGGTAGAAACGCTGTAGGTTATACCAGCAGGAGCAATTGTCAATCGGCATTCAATTTTAATACGGAGCATACTTATCCTCAATCGTATTTTGGAAGTGCTGAACCGATGTTATCTGACTTGTTTCATTTATACCCTACTGACGATGCTGCAAACAATGTGCGTTCGAGTTATCGATTTGGGATGGTGGTAGATTCTTTGGCTACTTGGGATAGCGCCGGTTCTCAGTTTCTTTTACCCTTTTTCGAACCTCGTGATGTGCATAAAGGGGAAGTGGCCAGGGCAATGTTTTATTTTACTGTTCGCTATCAAAACTATCAGAGTTTTTTAACTACCCAGGAAAGCACGTTAAGAACTTGGTTGAAGCAATTTCCTCCTACAACAATTGAAAAGAAAAGAGATACAGATATCTTTTTTTATCAAAAAAATCACAACCCATTTATCAATTATCCACAATTTATTGATCGTATTAGTTCCATTTCAAACAATTCAATTGCGAGTCCAATTTCCAGTCTCGATCTTACTGATTCCATCATTAATTATGGAATTGTATCAAGCGGAACCCCTCATGTTTACAATTTGGTATTGGTAAACAATGGCACAAGTCCAATCAATTTTACAAACTTTAGTGTTTCCAATTCAAGTGTGTTAAGCTTTGCATCCGGCTCAGGGATTCCAAGTACACTTTTACCCGGAGAAGATTTAACTGTGCAATTAGTGCTGACAACAAGTACTGCCGATTCGTTGTTTGAGTTCTTAAATTTCGATACCAATATACCTGCAGCATTTACTTATCATATTCCTGTTTTTGCTAATTTTTATCAACTTCCGCTTCATCTTACCGAGTTTAATATACCTGCTCCCGAGTTTCAATTATATCCCAACCCGGCCAGTCAATTTGTTCAAATAAAATATACTTTGAATGGCGCACAATCCGGAATTTTTAATTTGCAGGATTGCCTTGGACGAAAAATATTCAGCGAGGTATTATATGGCTCAAACCATGACTATACCTTATCCTTAGAAGGATTAAGCAAAGGAATCTATATTGGTAGCATACAAAGTGCCGGGCGAATTGAGTATAAAAAGCTCTTAATTGTTAATTAATTCTTATCCATCAATAGCATTCTAAATCCTACTTTTGCGCATCATTTTTTACTCCCTTTACTTTCAAAAATGGCAGCACAAAAAAAAATCAAGAATGCACTGATTTCTGTTTATTATAAAGATAACCTAGCACCTATTGTAACTTCACTACATGCTTTAGGTGTGCATATTTATTCAACAGGAGGCACACAAAGTTTTATTGAAAAATTAGGAATTCCTGTAATTCCGGTTGAAGAACTTACCTCCTATCCCTCAATTTTAGGTGGTCGTGTTAAAACACTTCATCCTAAAATATTTGGTGGAATACTTGGAAGACGTGAATTACCGAGCGATATAGCTCAACTCGAAGAATATGCGATACCGCATCTTGACCTTGTGATTGTTGATTTATATCCTTTTGAAGAAACACTTGCATCGGGAGCTAGTCCTGCTGAAATTATCGAAAAGATTGATATTGGAGGTGTTTCATTGATTCGCGCTGCTGCAAAAAATTTCACAGATGTTGTAATCATCTCATCCAAAAACCAGTATCCTTTTTTAGCTTCATTATTGGAAAGCAAGAAGGGATTCTCAGACAGCGAAGATCGAATACAGTTGGCGGCAGAGGCGTTTGGCCTAACTTCTCACTACGATACAGCTATATTTAATTATTTTAATGAAGGACAATCGCCGGTATTTTCAAAAAATATTCGCAGTTACAAAACTTTGCGATATGGAGAAAACCCACACCAAAAGGGTATTTTTTATGGTGATTTAGATGCTTTATTTACTCAGTTAAACGGGAAAGAATTATCGTACAATAATTTGTTGGATGTGGATGCAGCGATTAATTTAATTGCTGAATTTGATGAATGCACCTTTGCCATTTTGAAGCATAACAATGCCTGTGGAGTTGCCTCTCGACCTTCGCTCATAGCTGCTTGGAAAGATGCTTTGGCAGGTGATCCTGTAAGCGCATTTGGTGGCGTACTTATTTGTAATCGTGAAATCGACTTGGATACTGCCACTGAACTGAATAAATTGTTTTTTGAAGTAGCTATCGCTCCTTCGTTTTCTGCTGAAGCGCTAGCATTGCTGTGTTCAAAACCGAATCGAATTTTACTGAAACAAAACCCTGTTTCACTTCCTGAAAAATCGTTCCGAACCCTATTAAATGGTGTAATTGAACAAGACAAAGACCTTAAAACAGAAACACGCGAACAATTGCAAACTTGCACAAAAGTTGCTCCGAAAGAAGCCGTATACGAGGACTTGCTTTTTGCGAACAAATTGGTGAAGCATACTAAATCAAACACCATTGTGCTTGCCAAAAACAAACAATTGTTGGCAAGCGGTGTAGGTCAAACCAGCCGTGTAGATGCATTGCATCAAGCTATTGCAAAAGCTAAAGCCTTTGGTTTTTCTTTGGAAGGTGCGGTAATGGCCAGTGATGCATTTTTCCCATTTCCTGATTGTGTAGAAATAGCTAATAAGGCAGGAATTAATACCGTAATCCAGCCCGGAGGATCAATAAAAGATAAAGATTCAATTGCCTATTGCGATGCCCATAACATGGCGATGGTAATGACCGGTGTGCGTCATTTCAGGCATTAATTGGTTGGAAGATTAATCTTCAAATACCCAAATTGTTTTTTCCTTTTCTACCAATTCGGTAAACTTTCCGAAAAACCGTGTTGCTTTTACGCTTCTGTCATCGATCCAATGATAGTTTCCACCGCGCGGTTTTCCGAACATTATACCGTGGTAGTTGAATTTATTGTCTTTCAGCCATTGCTCAGTGTAAGCACGATGTTCTTCGAGACGCGAAGTAAAAAACGTTATGATGTGACCTTCATCGTACCATTTATTAATCAAGGCTAAAGCATCCGGATAAACTTTAGCAGTTAGCATTCGCTCCGGTTCTTCATTCGGAATATCGTCACAAATAGTTCCATCAATATCAATCAAGTAATTCTTAACATTTTCGGGCAAAGTAGGACTAACCTTTTTCCCGTCTTTATCGAACGATTCCTTTAATAACATGTGTTTAAAAAATAGGTTGCGAAAGTACTAAAAAAGAGGCTTCCACTTCCTGTTTATTCATTAAAAATTGGAAGATTGGAATAACCGAATGAGTTGAGTAACGAATATTAGGACAGATTAGGAAACATGAATTCCTAATTCTTTCAATTGTTCTGCTGAAATCGTTGAAGGAGAATCAATCATCACATCGCGTCCCGAGTTATTTTTCGGGAAAGCAATAAAATCACGTATAGTATCGGTACCTCCAAACAAAGAGCAAAGTCTATCAAAACCAAAAGCAATGCCTCCATGCGGAGGAGCACCGAATTCAAAAGCATTCATTAAAAATCCAAATTGCGCTTGTGCATCTTCTTTGGAGAATCCTAATAATTCAAACATTTGTGCTTGCAATTCTTTATTGTGTATACGAATGGAACCTCCGCCAACTTCTACACCATTAATTACCATATCGTAAGCATTGGCACGAACAACTCCCGGATTACTTGCCAGTATTGAAATATCTTCAGGTTTGGGAGAAGTAAAAGGATGGTGCATGGCATGCCAGCGAGCTGTTTCTTCAGACCATTCAAGCAAAGGGAAATCGACCACCCACAAACAACGGTACTCCGATGGATTGCGTAATCCTAAACGTGAACCCATTTCAAGGCGCAATTCACTCATGGCTTTTCGGGTTTTATTTTTTTCACCCGCCAGTATCAACATCAAGTCTCCCGGCTTAGCATCCATGGCCTTTGTCCAAAGAGCCAATTCTGTTTCGTTGTAAAATTTATCTACCGATGATTTTACAGAGCCGTCCGCATTGCAGCGTGCATATATTAAACCGCTTGCTCCAATTTGAGGGCGTTTCACAAACTCGGTTAATTCATCCAATTGTTTGCGTGTATATTCAGCAGCTCCTTTCGCACAAATACCAACAATGTATTCGGCATCGTCCATTACTTTAAAACCTTTTCCCTTTAGCAACTCATTCAATTCAACAAATTTCATTTCGAATCGAATATCGGGTTTGTCGTTGCCATAATATTTCATGGCATCAGCATACGTCATTCGCGGCATATCGGGAATGCTAATTCCTTTAACCGCAGAAAATAAATGGTGGACCATTCCTTCAAAGGTTTGCAAAATATCGTCTTGTTCAACAAAACTCATTTCACAATCGATTTGGGTAAATTCCGGTTGACGATCGGCACGTAGATCTTCATCTCTAAAACATTTCACCAACTGATAGTAACGGTCGAATCCGCCAACCATGAGCAGTTGTTTAAAGGTTTGTGGAGATTGTGGTAAAGCATAAAATTCGCCTTGATTCATGCGTGAAGGAACCACAAAATCGCGCGCTCCTTCAGGAGTTGACTTTATCAATACAGGCGTTTCCACTTCCAAAAATTGCAATCTATCCAGGTACAATCGTGTTTCAATGGCAAGGCGATGGCGTAACTCCAAATTTTTACGTACGGTTTCTCTTCGTAAATCCAAATAGCGGTACTTCATGCGCAGTTCATCACCGCCATCGGTATTCTCTTCAATCGTAAAAGGGGGAGTTTGGGAGGTAGTAAGTATATCTAAAGAATCTGCAATAATTTCAATTTCGCCGGTCTTTATTTTTAGATTTTTATTGCTTCTTTCAGCAACCTTTCCGCGTATCTTAACAACAAATTCGCGACCCAATTTTCGAGCATTTAAACATAAGTCTGCATTGCTTTCCATGTTAAATACTACTTGGGTGATACCATATCTATCGCGTAAATCAACAAAGGTCATTCCTCCCAAATCGCGTGATTTTTGTACCCATCCGCACAAGGTAACTGATTGATTAATTGTATTAGCTGTAAGTTCTCCGCAGGTATGTGTTCGTAGCATTTTTATACGTAAAATTGTGGTAATTTTTTTCTAAAGAAGGGCGAAAGTACAAAATTTAGGAGGAAGATACCTAACACAATTTACTTTAGAAAACACTGCAACCCTTATACAAACCAACATTGCTGTATGGAACAATTACTTTTAAGCAACGAACATTTTATGAAAGAAGCATTGAAGGAAGCACAAAAAGCTTTTGCGGCAAATGAAGTGCCGGTAGGTGCTGTAATTGTGTACAAGCAGCAAATTATTGCCAGAGGGTATAACTTAACCGAACGTTTGAACGATGTAACAGCACATGCAGAAATGCAGGCATTTACTTCGGCTGCCAACTATATTGGAGGAAAATATTTAAGCGATTGCACTTTATATGTTACACTTGAACCTTGTACAATGTGTGCCGGTGCTGCTTATTGGACACAAGTTTCAAAAATTATTTACGGCGCTTCCGATATAAAAAGAGGCTTTTCACTTTTATCAAAATCAGTTTTGCATCCCAAAACTATTGTGGAATCTGGAGTATTGGCAGAGGAGTGTGCGGATCTTTTAAGTAAATTTTTTGCACAAAAACGTGATTAATTGCATCCCCTTGCTGTAAAACGGGCTTACTTATTTCGTTTGAGTAAAGCCATGTAAAAGCCATCGCATTCAAAATTTAATGGCGAGTAATTTTTTTCACCTTCGAGACTCCACTCTTCATGTTGTTGCAGAAACCAGTTAATTTGTTCTTTTCCTTCTGATGGCAAAATACTGCAAGTAGCATAAACCATGAGGCCACCTACTTTTGTTATGGGCGAAAATCGCTCTAAAATTTCACGTTGGGTTTGAATAACCTGATCAATTTCAATGGGTTTTAATATCCACTTAGTATCGGGATTCCGGCGCAATACACCGAGTCCGCTGCACGGAACATCCAATAATAATCGGTCAGCCGAATCCTTTAAACGTTTTATCACTTTTGTTGAATCGATGTGTCTGCATTCAACAATTGCGACACCGGCTCTTTTGCTACGTTTTTTTAATTCTGCAAGTTTAAACTCTTTTGTATCCAAAGCGATAATATTGCCTTTGTTTTTCATGATAGCAGCAAGGTGAAGTGTTTTACCACCAGCGCCTGCACAAGCGTCAACAACGCGCATTCCCGGCTTTACTTGCAAAAAATCTGCAACCATTTGAGAGGCCGGGTCTTGTACTTCAAACCATCCGTTTTTAAATGCTTCATATCGAAATACGTTGCGACTAAACTTTAATTGCAAAGCATCGGGGGCCCAACTTAGCAGTTCGGTTTCAATTCCAACTTCTGCCAAATTGGTTTGAAGTTGAGCAGGAGTGGTTTTAAGCAAATTGGCTCTTAAAACCATGGCTGCTGGTTGATTTAAGGCTGGAGCTAATTTGTTCCATTGCGAAGCACCTAATTCCTTTTCGCAACGCTGATCCAACCAATCAGGATAAGACTCCCAAATTTTTCGGATGTGTTCGTATTTTTTTAAAAGGGAAATAATTTTTTGTTCGTTGCAGTTTTTATACTCGGGACTTTCTGGCAAATTTTCCCCTTTAATTACCAGCCAGGTTCCATAAATTGTTTTCCAATTATTTTCAGACAATTCATCCTTTGTATCTGCGCAGGTTAAAATTAATCGCCAATTGCGCACTAAATCATAGGTGGTTTCGGCTACAAAGGAACGTTCACGGACCTTCCATTTTTTATTGTTACGCATGGTTTTTTCAAGCGCTTTATCCATGAAATTTCCATCTACAAAAATATACTGCAAGGTTTTAAAGACTTCCTTCAACAAGGATTTTTTATCTACGGTTTTATCTATTTTCTTTTTTGGTATCATGTTACAAAGGTAACTTTTGAGCGTTAACAAAATAACTTAAAACTTGTACAATATGCTTATCTTTGCCTACCAATCTGATTTTTGCGTATCGGGTTTTGCAGCTCACTGCAATAACAATTTTAAGTTAACAGAAGTGCCACAAGGTACATTTTGCACGTTTATTAACTTATGTAAGAGGTACAACTCCCAAATCATTTTGTTACTAACACCAAGTTAATGCAGACAGAATTTCACCTTTGGGGAATAAAAATTTATGAGCCGGTAACTGCGTTTACTGATTTTATTTTAGCGTTTTTGTGTCTTCTTTTTTACTTTCGCTATACCTCGGTTACTAACGAAAAGGGAATAATTTATTGGAAACGATTTTTTTTATACATGGGCATATCCACCTTAATTGGTGGTATCACACATGCTCTGCTTTACAATCATTCAAGCAAACTATATATAGCGTGTTGGTTAATTATGCAACTTAGCAGCGGGTTATCAGTTTACCAAGCACAATTGGCTACCATTTTCAGCATTGCAAATCCAAAAATTCCAATCTATAAATCAGCACAAAAAAGTATATTCTTGTGCCACATACAATTAATCGTCTTTTGTTTAGCGACGCTTTACTTTAAAAATTTTTTCGTGGTGGTTATT
>DGQS01000033.1 GCA_002389785.1 Bacteroidetes bacterium UBA4408 | reverse complement strand
AAAATGGGCTAATTTATTAACTAACTCCTTACTATACTTAGCCTTCCTACAATGAAAAGAAATCCTATTTCGTAAGTTGAATTATGGGTTTTCCGCTACATGCATTTGGAAACTGAATGTTGAGTAATTGTGCAATTGTTGGAGCGATGTCGGATATGGAAATAGCTTCGGAATTAGATCCTTTGGGGATAGTATATCCATAAAAAATTAAAGGTACATGGGTATCGTATGAATAAGGAGACCCATGCGTTGTTCCGGTTCTTGAAAACTCTATCCAGGCTGGTTCATAATTGATAAGTACGTCTCCTGATCTTTTTTGATTATAGCCATTTTGCATAAAACTTTTAACTCCGTTTTTGAATTCGCTGGTATTCATAGTGCTTGCAGTGGCAGTATTTGCAATGCCTCTGAATTTGAGCATATAGCCAGCTACATCCGTTTGGATATTTTCAAGGTTTAAATTTTTTGAGCGTATGTAGGATTGGTTTAAATAGATTTGTTCATTGCTATAAGATAAAACCAAGGTATCTCCATAACTCCTTGCCAAATAACTTTTAAGTGAATCAATGGGGTGTTCCGAATCGAAATAACCTGATGGAATGTTTAAATCGCCCAGTTGTGCTGGATTCTCGACACCTGCATGATCGGCCGTTAAAAAAAGCAGTACATTTTTTTTACCGATATAAGTATCTAAAAAACCGAGTAAATCAGCTAAATCTTTATCTAAACGCAGATAGGTATCTTGCATTTCCATCGACCCCGGTCCAAACTGATGACCAATGTAATCAGTGGATGAAAAGCTGATAGTTAAAAAATCGGTTGTTCCCTTTTTTCCAAGTTGTTCAGCCTCTAAGGTGGCAATTGCAAAGTCCTTGGTGAGGGTATTTCCAAAAGGTGTTAAACGCACTAATCCCAAACCTCCATTATCTTTCATTAACAGCGGTAATCGATGTGGAAACGCAGGACTTGTCTCCGATTTAAACATGCCTTCATACTTGTTCACATCTGCATTACTTTGCGAATACTTATCGGGACTTAGCAAAAGCTCCCAGGAATTATTAAGTAATTTTTGAACGTGATTTTCCTTATTAAAAGCATTTACCCAAGCCGGGAGTTCATTCAAGTAAAAGCTGCTGCTTATAAAATTCCCTGTTAAATCGTCAAACCAATAGGCTGCATTGGCAGTATGTCCAGCAGGTAATATTGCTCCCCTATCTTTTAAAGCAATGCCAATAACTTTTGATTTTTTATTATTCGAAAGTCGCAACTCATCACCTACGGTAGTTGCCAACATGTTGTGCGGCGACATTTGACCTGCACTTGAAGTACTTCCTACAGTTTTATATGCATAATCGGCAGTACAATAAATAGTTTTATTCCGAGTGCGATCAAACCAATTATTTCCTATTATTCCATGCATTGAAGGAGTTGTACCGGTATAAATACTTGCGTGTCCCGGTGCGGTGTAGGTAGGAACATAAGTATAATTAACATTTCTACAAAAATATCCTTCGTTTACCAATCGTTTAAATCCATACTCGCTGTAATTATCCCAATAACGGTAAATATAATCGTAGCGCATTTGATCTACTACAATTCCAATCACCAATTTGGGTTGTTCTACTGTTTGAGCAACACTTTGGCTTAGGGTTAAGCAAGTAAGAAAAAGGAATAATAAGGAAGATTTTTTTCGCAACATCAGGATTGATTTTTTAGTAACATGAAAACTACAGCAATACAGGTAATTACACTAATGCCAATATTTAAGAGCGCCAGTCCGGAATAACCATTTTTAATCAGTTGAACAGATTCAAAACTAAAAGTTGAAAAAGTACTAAATCCACCACAAAAACCTACAATTAGGAGTAAGCGCAAATAGGATTGGGAAGCTACTCTGTCGTTTAAAAGCAAAATTGAGATTCCCAGAATTAAACAACTTGTAAAATTGGCAAGTAAGGTAGCAAGTGGGAAATTGCTTTTGAAATTAGCAGCAACAATACCGGATAAAGCATATCTGGCAACACTGCCTACACCACCACCAATAAATACTGCAAGCCAATTAAACAGCATATATTTTTGCTTTTGAATAAGTATACAATTTGGTAACAAAAAAAGAAATCGTAAGGCCCAGTAATGACCCAACAACACAATCGGCAGGAAAATGCTGACCTAAATAAATACGGCTATAGGCAACCAAAGCGGCCCATATATAAAGCAATGAGATAAATTTATAGTCATCTTTTAGTAAGACTATTACAAAATATGCAAGAGCAAAGGTGTTAGCAGCGTGCGAAGAAACAAATCCGTACAGACCACCACAGCCATCCACCAAATGTATTTTAGAAGAGAGTAACAAATTATGACAAGGTCTATACCGCATAAAAACATTTTTAAAAAGATGCAAACATGCTTGGTCGCTAATGGTTATAATTAGTGCCACAAAGGCAAGAATAAGCCATGTTTGTACTTTGTATTTTTTAATCAATAGCAAAAGTAATAAGATATAAAATGGAATCCAGAATAATTTACTGCTGATATAGTGCATGCACACGTCAACAATAGGTGCATGCGCTCCATTTATGGCTAGAAATAGTTGGGTATCGAGTTCTTTAAAAAAGGTAATAATGCTTAGTACGCTCATTTAGTTTCTTTAATAAAACTATATCCGCCTTTGGTAGCACCCCACACTTGTTTACCATCAGCATCAAATCCCTGATCCCAACTTATTAGACTATTTTTTGTTAAAGTTACCTTACTCGATGCATATTTAGCACCTCGCAAATCGCTTGAACAGTCTTTTTCATGAGTACTTCCAACAAAGGAGTTTTTATCTTTACGAACCAAAAAAACTGAACACCCCTTTCGAGTTTCAAGTGAATCAGGGGTTAAGGTAGATAATGGTGTATCGCTCTTCCATTCTCCGGCAAAACGGAGTGGTTTTTTAAAAGTATAAACCGCACTTTCAAAGGTATCTTTTGATAATTGAATAATATGATACACGCGTTGTCGGTAAGGTTTTGCCTGATCAGTAGCCATTGCTTGTTCAACATAAAACCAATTCCCGTTTGAATTTTCTTTCCAAATTTGTTTAATGTGCAATCGTATGTCAAAATAACCTGAATCTTGTTGTGCTTGTAAGCTACTGTTATAGTTTCCTTGTATCCAGGTACTTAGTTTTTTTAAGTCTTTACTTTGCGCAAAAGCTTGTAATTGAAAAAAAATACCAAGAAGTAAAAATATTTTTTTCATTGTTTAAGGTTTTGAGGAATCATTTACAAAGGCAATTTTAGACAAGTCTTTGCTTAAGGCAATTCGCTTAATGTTATCAATGCCTTGTTTTTCAAAATCAGCAATCTCAATCCAGTTAGTTCCTTTTGCAGGAAAATAGGCAAATAACTTTGCTCCTTTTGCCTGAATAAAATTTTGTGAATCGAACACGGCAAAATCCTCGCTGCCTGGCAAACAGGTAATAAGCGGGAGTATTTTTCCGCTTTTTAAATTTAAATTGCAAATCCATCTCACCGTATCAATGAGTTGCGTAATGTATAATTCGTTGTTGTTTTTGGGACGAATAGTCCGGCCAATATTATTTGCAAGAAATTTTTCCTGACAGTTTTTAATGTTCACTTGCCACAGCGATGGAGGTTCGGTAATTTTGAAGAAAGCAAAATTATTTTCGTTTATCCAATGGTAGTAACCAATACTGTCGAGTTCATTGCAAATACTTTCGCTACTGAAACTTTCAAATACATACTTTTTGAATCTTTGACTAGAATCCTTTTCAACTCTTACCAGTGAAATAAATTTTTCGTCATCGCTTAGGTAAGGCGAATATTCGCTTTCGGGAGTATTGGTTATTCGGGAAGATGTTTTTTGTTCAATTGAATAGCTGAATATATCGGCTTGTTTTTCGTCCTTGTAAGCCACATAAAAAATTAGTGAACCATCTTTTGAAAAACTTGGTTGATTATCGTAACCTGTTCGATGTGTAATATTTTCGGGAGTTTGAACTGTAGCTTGAGACTTATCTAATTTACAGGAAGCTAAAAAAATGTCTGTTCCTGATGAAATTTGTGCCGGAATTTGCTTGCTAAAACAAAATAAAACTGCGTAAGTCAGTATTTTTTTCATGTAAAAAACCGCTGTATTTAGATGGTGAATTTATTAATTTATTCGATATGCTTATTCGTATTAGTTGAAGTTAAGTTTTTATTATGGATTGAAAGAATTTATCAAAAACTAAAATCAACTAGAAATCACAGGAATAAATTTTCTATTTTTTTGAATTAACATGGCTTTGTTTTCCATAAAAATTCTAAAAACGGAAATTCAAATTGCGACATGAAAAGTCGCTTTGTTTAGTGTTTTTTCTCGTTATAGTTAGCTAGCGATCGCATAGCTAGTCCAACGCTTAACACACATAATAAAGCTCCCATAAAAAATGGTGCGCCCGGAAAGTAAATTGGTGCCGAACTAGCAGTGAAATAAGAAAATAAATTGGTCATAAGCGGTGGGCCAATAATGGAAGTAAGGCTCATCACGCTAGTTAATCCTCCCTGCAATTCGCCTTGTTCGTTAGTTGGCACTTGATTAGAAATTATACCTTGCAATGCAGGACCGGATATTCCTCCTAAACAATAAGGAACAAGAATAGCAAACATCATCCAGCCTTGGGATGCAATTGAAAATAGGAATAATCCTATGCCATATAAGGCCAGACCAAAATAAACAGAACGTTTTTGCCCCAGCTTGGGATTAATGATACGAATTAAACCACCTTGCACCAGCGCAACCATTAATCCAACAAATCCTAAGGAATAACCAACCCAAGCTTCATTCCAATGAAATACTTCCATTGTATAATAAGTCCATGTACTTTGTGCAGCATGTCCAGCAATATAAATGAACAGTAGTGAACCTACCAATCCTAAAACAACCGGATATTTTTTAAAATTTAATAATGCTCCAGCCGGGTTAGCGCGTTTCCATTCAAATGCTCTTCGATTGGATTTTTCGAGTGATTCGGGTAAAATAAAATAACCGTAAATCCAATTTATCAGAGCTAAAACAGCAGCTGCAATAAAAGGAATTCTAGCTCCAAATTGTCCTAACATTCCTCCTAATACAGGACCAATTATAAATCCAAGTCCGAATGCTGCACCTATAAGTCCAAAATTTTGTGCACGTTTTTCAGGTGTACTTACATCGGCAATATAAGCTGCACCTGTAGTAAAACTTGCACCACAAATTCCGGATATTATTCTACCTACAAAAAGCCAGGCTATAGAAGGTGCAAATGCAAGGAAAATATAATCTATGCCGAGTCCAAAAAGTGAAAAAAGTAAAATCGGTCTACGGCCGAAATGGTCGCTTAAACCACCTAAAACCGGTGCAAATACAAATTGCATAACTGAGTAGGCAAACATTAGCCATCCGCCATATACTGCAGCCTCGCTGAGATTTCCACCAATCATTTGTTGTATTAGTTTTGGTAAAACAGGAATTATAATTCCAAAACCGATAACATCAATAAGTAGTGTAATAAAAATAAAACCAACAGCAGCTTGCTTTTTGTCTTTCATAAGTAGAATTCAATATAAATGAAGAATAAGTGACTCTTCAATTAGGTTTGTTGCAAATTGGTTAAATGAAAACTATAAGCAAGTAATACTTTTAACTGGCATTATTCAAAACCAATTTATTTGCAATTATACAATGAATAGTTGATTGTGCCTAAGTTGCTAAAAAATAATGGTTGGAGTAGTAATTACTATTCTATAAGGGTGTTTTTAAATTACTGAGTTACTGGAAGTAATTTTGAATTTCGTTAATTGAAGTGCCGGCTAAAATTGCAAAACTTGGAAGCGCAAAAAAGTTAGCTTCATTCACTTTAAAAGCACCCGGTTCGGATGTTCTAATTCCGCTGTATCCAAACTTTTTAGCCGTTTTAATCAATTGAGGATTGTAGGCTCCATTACCATATGGTAGCGCTAACCACATAGTTGATTGAGAGGTAACATCCTGAATAAAATTTTTTGATTCACCAATTTCGTAATCGAGGGAGTTTAGATATGCTTCATGACTTGGAAAGTTAATTGAATCATTAATTAAAAATGGATGCGAAGAAGTATGGCTTTCAATTGAAAAAAGTTTTTGTCCTTCGTTATTACGGAATTGGTCCATAACCCATACGTCGCTCCATTTTAGTCGGTGATGACGGCCAACCCATTCGGTAACAATAAAAAAAGTAGCAGGCATATTTTGCTGTTGTAATTCGGGATAAGCCAATTCATAATCGCTGGAATATCCATCGTCGAAAGAAATTATGATCGCATTTGATTTCAAGGTTTTTTCACCATTTTTAATTTTGGTGAGATCATCAAAAGAAATTAATTCATAATTTTTTGATTTGATAAATTCGAGATCCTTTTTAAAATCAGCTAAACTTCTATCGTACTCATCTCCATTGGTATCCGGCACTACTTCGTGGTACATAAGAATGAGCACTTTGTAATTTGAATTTAGGCTATCACTTGCACTCACTTTTGGGTAAGGTTTAACTGCCGGCAATACGTAATATTTTTTACAAGAAGCAATGCCCAAACCTATTATCACAACTAGCATAGAAATAGTTATGAATCGAACTTGATTTTTCATTTGTATGGTGAACTGGTTTTTCAGATTTAACGTAGACTTCAATAAATGGTTACTTAATAGCGGATAAAAGGGATTTTTAATTTCGAACAAATTATTGTTAACTCTTTAATTCCTTCATTGCTATACTATTATTTCTACCTTATTTTTTGTAATAATGGCTCAATGGTTTATGTATAAAGGCGCAGGTAATTTTAAAGAAGATGTAACCTTTTAAAAAAAAATCAGTTGAAACAGCAAACTCATTCAAATAAAAATGAGATTTAGATATATTTGCAAACTCAATTTCTAAACACAAAACACATTGACACTTATTAAATCTATTTCGGGAATACGCGGTACCATTGGAGGTAAGCCGGGTCAAGGGTTAAGTCCTATTGATATAGTAAAATTTACATCTGCATACGGCACTTGGATAAAATCAAAAAATCAATCAAAAAAATCGATTAAAATAGTGGTAGGACGTGATGCCCGCATATCGGGCGAGATGGTTAATCACTTAGTTACAGGTACGCTTATAGGACTTGGAATTAATGTGATTGATGCCGGTTTAAGCACTACTCCTACCGTTGAAATGGCCGTGACTATGGAAAAGGCTGATGGTGGAATAATCCTTACTGCGAGTCATAATCCTAAACAATGGAATGCACTAAAACTATTGAATGAAAAAGGTGAATTTATTAGTGCGAAAGATGGGGAAGATTTACTTGCCCTTGCCGAATCGGAGAGTTTTACCTTTGCTGAAGTTACTGCTTTAGGAAGTTATACACAGGATCACAGTTTTATTAAAAAGCACATCGATAAAATTTTAGAATTGCCTTTGGTTGATAAAGCTGCTATAAAAAGCAAAAAGTTTAAAATAGTAATTGATTGTGTAAATTCAACCGGAGGTATTGCCGTACCAATGCTTTTAAAAGAATTGGGTGTGGAAGATATTACTGAATTGTATTGTACACCGGATGGGAATTTCCCACATAATCCGGAACCCCTGCCCGAAAATTTGCGTGATATTTCAAAAGCCGTAGTAAAAAATAAAGCCCATTTAGGAATTGTGGTTGACCCGGATGTTGATCGACTTGCACTCGTGTGCGAAGATGGAGAAATGTTTGGCGAAGAATACACCCTGGTTGCAGTTGCAGATTATGTATTAAAAAATAAGAAAGGAAATACAGTTAGTAATTTATCCAGTACAAGAGCATTGCGCGACATAACAGAAAAAGCAAAATGTGAGTACAATGCAGCTGCGGTTGGAGAAGTAAATGTGGTTGAAATGATGAAAGCCACCAAAGCTATTATTGGTGGTGAAGGAAACGGTGGAGTAATTTATCCTGAATTGCATTACGGTCGTGATGCTTTAGCAGGTATTGCTTTGTTTTTAACTCATTTGGCTAAGTATGGAAAATCGTGTTCGATGTTGCGAGCCAGCTATCCTAATTACCATATTTCAAAAAATAAAATTGAGCTTACACCGGGTATTGATGTTGATCATATTTTAGAAGCGATTCAAAAGAAATATAAAAAACAACCCATTAATACCATTGATGGAGTTAAAATTGAATTTAATAAAGAATGGGTGCATTTGCGCAAATCGAATACTGAACCTATTATTCGTATTTATTCAGAAAGTGAACATGAAACCACGGCAGACAATCTTGCCGAGAAAATTATCATGGATATAAAAGAAATAATTAAGCAAGAAGCTATTTTAAAATAAGCTGATTTATTTAACTTAAATAAGATGACGGCAAGTTTACTACTTAGCCGTCATTTTATTTTGTAGTACTGTTTGATTAAACTGCTGTATGAATTTTTTTAAATATACTTCTTGCTTTTTCTGCGCCGCATTAGTTGAGTCGAGTATATTGTTAGATAACAGACTGTCTTTTGTTAAATCGTAAAAAGAGCGTGCTTTTTCTCCATCAAAAAACAGACAAGCAGTTGAAGAGGTACTTTGATATACTCCATTGAAATAGTTGATTGCGTAATTACTGATTCGGGTGTCGTATGCACTTTTACCATACGAAAAATAAGGCTTATCAAAATTAAGTAAATCCAAGATAGTAGGCATGATATCAATTTGTTGTACCACCCTATTGGCCTGTAATTGCGGTAAGTTACCGGTAGGTTTAAAGAATAAAATAGGAATGGAGTAGCTCCCAATTTTAGCTTTATAATAAGGTGATTCAGATATGGAAGTATGGTCGGCTGTTATAACAAAAAGTGTATTCGCATACCAGGATGATTGAGAAGCTTTTTTAAAAAATTGCTGAAGCGCATAATCCGTATAACCAATACTTTCATGAATTTCAAGCGTTCCTTTCGGAAAGTGATTTTTATACTTTTTAGGAATTGAATAAGGATGATGCGATGAAAGCGTAAATAGCACATTACAAAAAGGTTGCTTCTGTGACTGCATTTGTTTTTCGAAATACTGTAAAAATGGCTCATCGTAAATGCCCCAATTTCCATCAAAATCGGCCTCGTTGGCATATTCGTTTCTACCAAAATAATCGTCAAATCCGGCAATTTTGGTAAATGCATCAAAGCCCATGGTACCATTATTTCCACCATGATAAAAGGAAGTAGTATATCCTTTTTGTTTTAATAAGGAAGGAAGACTTTGAAGTTGATTGGAACCATACATGCTGGTGATGTAAGGATTTTCCATCAAAGATGGTATTCCGGAAACAATAGCAGGAATACCTTCAATTGATTTTTTAGCATTGGAATAACTGTACCTGAAAGTAGTTCCTTGTTTGAGTAAGGAATCTAAAAAGGGAGTATATCCTTTTCCCTTATTGAAATAACCAATATACTCTTTCGAGAAACTTTCGAGTATAATTACTACTACATTTTGATTTGTAAAGTTGGCGCTATCAGGCGGATGTAAAAAGGAAATTTCTTGTTCTATCTCCTTTTCTGAATAAAATTGATAGTTTACTAATGACTCTGATTCAATGGTTTTTATTAAAGAGAACGGAGTATTAATAACCAAGGGTATATTTTTAACTTCCGTGTATTCGGCAGCTGAAATTATTCGAAGCGGTTTGAGTTGAATACCACCGCGTATTCCTAATAAACAGCTTGCTGCTGTTAAAAGTAAAATCACTACTTCCAGTAAAAAAATAGGAATGCTCAATTTAAATTTGGAAGGTTCAAGGTATTTAGGATAGAAACGAATTAGCAAGTACACGAGTGCAATCCAAATTACTCCTAAGTACCAATAATCGAGCAAGTATTGTGAAAGTAAATTTCCAACATCGTCGTGCATTAAAAACAATTCGGAGGTAGCTCGCTTTAGGGTAAATTTAAAATAGGCGAAATCAATGCAATTCAGCAATAAACAAACTGCATTAGTAATGATAAACCAGATCTTTAGTACTTTCTGAAAAAGACTATTAGATTTGTTTAAAAAAGGAAAAACTGAAAATAAAATATAGGGCAGATTGCAAATCAAAATGGCTGAAATATCAAAACGCAAACCAGCAATAAAAATTACCAGTAGTTGAGTAAATTTTAACTCAGAGAAATAAGAATAATTAAACAGAAAAAACAGTAACCTGCAAATGGTATAAAGCAGAAGCAACAACAATAAGCTTTTTGTTACTTTTTTAAAGGAATTAATGGTAGGATTATTTTTCAAACGATGACTATACTATTAACCATGATACACTCGGGAAGCTACAATAAGTCCATCCTTTATTTCAAGCACCTCTCCTACTTTAAGTTCTTCTTCACCTTGTACTTTTCTCAGGTATTCCATAAAAACCATGGAATCGTTTGCAATAAAATTGGTTGGTAAATAACTTAGGGTAGGTAATCTATCAAAGGCATCTTTCCACCAACTATGCATGGCAACTTTTCCTTTAATTAATCCCTTGGTTTCGGGCAGTCGAATTAATAATTTAGGACTAAAGTGTACAGCTTGTTCGTGATACAAGCTCAACAGCATATCGAGATTGTGCTCATTAAATGCTTGCATCCAACGCTTGGCAATTTGTAAATTGATGGTAGTTGACATTTTAAAGCGATAGAATTTCTAGCATGCGAATAACCTCCGAGTCAATTTCATCAATATGTTTTATTGCCTTTCCAAAATCGGTAAAAACTATTTCATTATTAATCACACCCACCATTACTCCGTTTTTACCTTTGAGTAATGCTTCAACTGCATTAAAACCAAGTCGGCTAGCCAAAACGCGATCGTTGCAGGTTGGACTACCACCGCGTTGCATGTGACCTAAAATGGAAACACGTGTGTCGTATTGGGTAAATTTTTCTTTGACTTTTCTAGCTATTTCAAAAGCTCCGCCTTCTTCATCGCCTTCAGCAACGATGATAATTTTTGAAGACTTGCTTTTTCTTCCTCGCTCTAAGCGTTCAAAAAGACGATTTAAATCGGTTTTTGTTTCAGGTATTAAAATGCTTTCG
>DGQS01000040.1 GCA_002389785.1 Bacteroidetes bacterium UBA4408 | reverse complement strand
TGAAAAACTAATGTTTGATTAACCGCAAAACTGTCTTTGGAACACGAAACCCCGCCTTTTGGGTAGGTGCTGTTATAGCCAGTGGTTTTTGTCGTCCGTCCTTGCAAACCATTGTCAATATTGAGTTTCTGTGTCATTGTCGTGTCGGCTGTGTGTTGCGTTTTTATTTTTTGAAGCGTTGGAAATTTTTTAAAAACAATTTTTCTTTTGGGTCGGCTTTGCAAGCTCTATTAAAAACTTTGGTCGTGTGTTGGTTAGTGTGGTTTTTAATTGTGCTTGCAAAATGATATGGAATTATTCTCTTTCGTCCAAAAACAAAATACCTTGTCTGCTTATATGTCTTGCTAATCTTGATTGAACTTCTGCAAGCAATTCTTGTCGAAGTCTAAATACTGGTTTTGCATTTTCAGGATTTAACTCTGTTGTAGAGAAGTATCTGAAGTCTAAGATTAGGATATACTCTTTATCATTGTAGTTTATTGTTATTGGCAAAACAAAAATTGCTTCCGATTTTTCGTCAATGAACATTTTGTACTCAGAAGGGATTAAAAGTCCCTTTACAATTCTGTCATAAATTTTATTACTCTTTTGTACAAAATCACAAATTGGCGTAACTACCATTTCTATTTTTATCCAACTTGCTTTTATTTCCTCTTTTATTTTTTTCAATTCTTTTTTCGCAAAACTATTCAATTCTATTTCAGTAATTTCTTTTTGTTGTTGTCTTAAATAGTTGCCTAATTGGATTTTAGAAAGGAGTTTGATTAGTAACGCACCGAAAAACTTTTCATCAGCATTTTCAAGAACAAGTATATTTCCTGATTCAGCTATGTTCTTAACATCCTTTGAAATGTTAAGCTTTTCATTTATTGAATTTACCTTGCCCACAACCTTTGATGTATCGTAAGTTAAATTTACTGCATTGGGAATATCGGTTGTATAAACGTTATGTTCCAAAGTATCCTTGAACACAGAATTGAATGAAATAAAACTTGCTTTTATTTTTTCATCGGGAGTGTTGTCATTGTAGTGTTTGCCAAGATAAGCGTTGCCTAATTTTTCAAGAATATAGTTTGCGTTGTTTGCCCAATCTTCAAATTCGTGATAGGAACTAAAAACTTCTTGAAGTGTTTTGTCTGCTGCCTTATGAACAATATTTTCCCACTCAAGCAAATATGAATATGAGTGTTGAGCATTGATTATTTTTTCAATTTCTGCAATTAAGTCAATATCGTTTTCTGTTTCTATGTCGGAAAAATTTGGAAAAAAATCTGATTTGACGAATGGGATTAAATTTATCGGTCTTCTGTCTTTTAATTCATTGGCAAATAAATCTTCTACGACACCAGAATATTCTTTTTCTTGCCTGCTCCAATATATCAATGAATAAGGGAAATTATTTTCTGAAATAACTGCCCGGATGACTGAAAAAAGGGAAGATTTTACCTCTTTATCAGATGCAGTTCTGCTGTTCAATAAATTGATGTCAAGGAACAATAATCTTATATCATTGAATCTTGAATTTTCATCGGGGAGAAAAGCAACATCATCTCCTTTATAGAAAACATAAGGCAAATTATTTTTTGCAAACACTTTCATCAATGGCAGCGCTTGGTCAAGTTCGTTGTCAATGATAGCTATTCTTCCGTTTAAGGGTAAACTCATGATTTATTTTTTAAAAGCTAAAACTATTGTTGCTCCGTCCTTAAACTCTTTTGGAATTTCAAAATCGCCAAAGTCAGGAAAAAGTATTTTACCCTTTTGGGCTTCCATAATTTCATTTGCTATATTTAAACCTAAACCCATTCCTCCTGGCTTAGCAGAAACAAATGGTTCTGTGATGTCATCCGTTGGAATTAGAAATCCAGTTCCGTTATCGGCAATAATCAAATTCAAATACTTTTCTTCTTCTTCAATACCAATAAATATTTTCTTGCTGAATTTTTCTTTGTTCTCACTTGCCTTGAATCCTTTTTGGTCAAGCCAATACATTGAATTATCAATTAGATTTATGATAGTACCGATTAAAAGATTTTTTGCAACCTTAATTTTTGATTTGCCTTTGAAGTTTTTATAGTGCTTGATTATTTCAATATTGTGAGCATTTAATCTGAACTCAGTATTGAATAATGCTTGGTCAATAATCTGAATTAAACTCTCCTGTGATTGACTTGACTTTCTGATTATTTCAGCGTAACCATCAATTAACGAGGATAGATGTTTTACTAAATTCAAAGCCCGTTCAGATGCCTTTTCTGATTTTAAAACCTTTTCAACTTCATAGATTATTTTTTCAACTTCATGAACAATCACTGACATACTTAAACCAGCACCAGCCGCCTTCAATAAGTTTTCACTTATTGTTTTATAATCGGCTTCAATCTTATTGAAGTATTTTATTATCTGGGTTTTTACCTCCGTTTCCTTTACTCTCTCCTCAACGTATCTTTTCGCTTCACCTAAGGTTGACATAACTGGCGATGATTTTGGAGTAGGTCCATAAATTTCTCTAACCTTTTGTTTGTCAGGATACCTTAAAGTTTCAATTATTTCTAATGAGTGCAGAATGGCTTGTCTAAAAGCATCATAGGCTTCGTTTTCAATAAGGCCTTCTCTATTTGTTTTTTCAATCAAGTCTGAACTATCCTTTCTTTTGATTGAAATAGATGACAGCAATATGTTATTACTTATTCTCTTTGCTGGTTGATTTACTCTTCTCAAATCAAGTCCTAACCAATCAGTTTCAGGTTCTCCATAGTCATATACTCTTAGTTTGTCTCGGAATACTTTAACACCACCATTCATTCTTAAATATCTTTTGAACCCAACTTTATCACTAACACCCATTTTTAAAACAAACGAATCTTGGTCAAAAATATATCCCTCAAATACTACAGTTCCTATTTTGTATTTTCCTAAGTCAATTGGGTTTCCTTCGGTGTCTCCACTACTGTATTTTAATGTTTTGAATGTTTCAATTAGAGGATTGTCTTGGTCAATTTCTTTAGCCTTTAACTTTGTCATACTTTGCCATGGGGTAAATTCATACTTGAACTCTGTTATTGAATTACCTGACATTGTAACTTTGAAATAGAATAGTGAATACTCTTTCACTTCCTCCCATTTCAATAATCCATCAAACCAACTTGGTTTATCCAAAACGTCAAATGAAGGCTTGAATGAATCATTCACTTCAAATGGAGAAGCTAATGCTGTTATTGAACGCTTTACTTCCCTTGCAATACCTCGTTCCCATTTTTTTCTTAAATCGGAGATTGAAATATTCGTTCCTGTTTTGCCATCTTTAAAAATTCGCGGTGTTGTTCTTTCAATTATTGTTATAGGAACATCTTCAAGGTATTTGTAATTATCAAAGTCAGTCCAGTCAATTTTCACAAACACTTCTTTTGAATCTGCTGACTTGGTAGTCATTTCAATTACATTACCTAATTTGTGAACCCCAAATCTTCCAATCCCTTTTTCGCCAATCGGTAATCTTTCATATTTGGGAGAAACTTCAAGGCTTTTAATTTTTTGCGTTTTAAAGTCGCTTCCTGGTTCAAGCCAAACATTTTCTACTGTGAAAGCACTCATTCCATAACCATCGTCCTCAATTATTATTATTCCCTTTTTAGGTTCATCCACATTTTCCATATAGATGTTTACAATGTTTGCATCGGCATCATAGGAGTTTTTTACCAACTCTACTAAAGCAATACTTTCGTTTTTTATGAGCTGGTCACCTAATTGCAAAAGCAATCGGGCTCTTGGTTTAAAACGTACAGGCGTTTCCTTGTCCTTATCTGTTTTAGCTATCTCTTTGGACATAATAATGCTTTAATTTTTTGTGCAATCGCATATGCCATTAATGGCGGAACTGCGTTGCCAATTTGTTTAAATGCTGCTGACCTTGAACCTTCAAAATAAAAATCGTCAGGGAAAGATTGTAGTCGTGCCGCTTCTCTTACAGATATGGAACGGCATTGTTCAATGTCTGGATGAATGTAGTAGTGTCCGTCTTTAGCAATGTGAGCAACTATTGTGTGTGATACACCTTCGCCATTCACAACTTTGAATCGGTCTAAAAACGAAGTCATGTTTTTATGTGTCCGTAAATTTTTAGGCAAGTCGGTGTATTTCACTCTCACATTTCCTTCATTCCATTTTTCAATTGCAAATTCATAAATTGCCAAATCTCTTTCGTTGTGTGGTCGTGAAATGTGTTGTGTTACAAAGTCAACCCCATTTCTCAATTCAAATATTTGCAAGTATTGATTTTTCTTGCTTTCATATTGCATCACATCATCACCCTCGCCTGGCTTTAGTTTGGGCAAATCATAAAGTGCATCTCGAACTTTATATTTTTTCGGAAGTGTTTCAATTTCGGGAAAACCAAAATCATTTTCTTTCAACCAACCAACTATGATTACTCTTTTCCGTGCTTGTAAAACTCCGTAGTCTGAAGCATCAAGTGTTTTGTGATAAACTTCGTAGCCAAGTTTTTTGAAATAGATTTTCAGGTTTTTAAAATGCTCGCCTTTGTTTGCACTAAGTAAGCCAGGAACATTTTCAAACACAAATGCTTTCGGTTTAAACTCCTTTAGAAATCTACCGTATTGAATGTATAGTTTATTTCGTGGGTCGTTCTCAATTTCCTTTTGATGTCTGCCCAACAATGAGTATGCCTGACAAGGTGGGCCACCAATTATCAAGTCTATTTGTTTACCCTGTTGGTGTTTTTTAATTTCTGCAAATAGAGATTTGATTGAATCGTCAGTAATTTCAACATTCAAAACAGAATCTAAAATTGCTGAAGGAACTTGTTTGTATAAATCAGGTCTTGTGATTTTACCTTGCAAGTAGTCGTTGTAAATTTTTGATTTTTTGTTTTCAACAAGATAATGATAGGCTGCCCTTGTTTTTATTGTGTAACAAGCCTCCTCATTCATTTCGATGTGTGCAATAGGGTTTAGGTCTGCTTTAATAAAGCCCTCTGACATTCCCGATGCTCCGGCAAATAAATCTATGAAATTGAGTGTACTCATTTTACTTTCTTTAATTTTAAATGATTGCAAACTTTAGAAAGAATTTCAACTGGCGGAACATCAATAGCTAATGCGATAAGATAAAGTTCTTCAACTTTTAAATTTGTCGTTTCATTGTTACTCAATTGACTGAGCCTAGAAGTACTTATTCCTGTCTTACGAGATACATCAGCCTTTTTGATTGACTTTTTAGATAATATTTCTCCTAATACTGTCATACTTTAAATTAACGTATTTGTTTAGTAAAGGTATACTATTATTTAGAATTTCTATATAAAAATACAGAATTTCAAAAGTGGGTCGGCAAAAAATGGCTCTTTTGCAGTTGCAGAAGGGTCGGCTTTGAGTGGTGGGGCAACTGCAAATGTGCCATTTGTGCGGTAGGATAAAATTGTTTTTAAAAAATGTGCGGAGGGGTTAAATAAAAAACATCGGGTCGGCTTGACTGTCGGTTTACCAGCAGTCGATTTGAAATATTGTCTATATGTTGTCTACCTGTCAAAATGGTTTGTCTATACAATAAGGTATAAATTCTGGTCGGTTAGTTGTCTTTGGAACGGTCGTTCTACCATTGGCTATAACGTGCTGCGGCTTGGCGCAGTGTTTTATTTGGGGTTCGGAGCACAGTCTTGTCGTCAAAAATATTGCAATAAA
>DGQS01000039.1 GCA_002389785.1 Bacteroidetes bacterium UBA4408 | reverse complement strand
TGGTCTTATTTTCTGACCAACAGCCTCGCGCAGGACACCGCGCTGAGGTAGCTCAATAGCCATTGTTCGGGACTTGCGCACCGGCTCTTTCAGCCCCTCAAAAACGATCCCCCAATTGGCACACATGCTTGCAAATTGGGGGATTAACAAGGTGAATATAACGACAGTTAAATTTACCCTTTATTATTCGGGTCAAATTTTATCATCCATTCAATACCAAATTTATCTCTGAACATGGCAAAGTAAGTGCCATCAGGATTTTCTTCAATAGGCATTTCAACTTGCCCGCCCGCCGAAAGTCCGTTAAACAATTGGTAGGCCTCATCCTTACTTTCAGCAGTAACTGCAATTTTACTTCTGTTTTCGTTTTCATTAACTCTTCCCATACTTTCGGGAACGTCATTGGCCATCAGAATGTTTTTACCGATAGGCAATGCAATGTGCATTATTTTATCGACTTCATGTTCAGCTACCGGGAACTCTGCACTTGCCAAGTCTTTGAAGCGTATAATTTTAGCGAATTCTCCTCCAAATACCGATTTGTAAAAATTGAATGCTTCTTCAGCATTTCCGTTGAAGTTGATGTATGGATTGATTTGTGCCATGATTTTATTTTATGCGTTAATTAATTTTTCAATATTAAATTTAGTCATTTGTAAAAATGCGGCTATAACTTTTTGTGATTTTTCCGGATTACTCATTAGTTCTCCTAAAATTGGAGGAACAATTTGCCACGAAACTCCAAACTTGTCGTCAAGCCAACCGCATTTACTATACGTTCCTCCTTCGCCTAATTTTTCCCAATAATGGTCAATTTCTTCCTGTGTGTCGCAAGTAATAACGTACGAATTGGCAGGAGAAAACTTGTATTGTGGACCGCCATTGAGTGCCATAAATTTTGTTTCGTTGAGTTCAAAAATTACCACCATTGGGTTTTCTGATATTATTTTTGAGTTTTTAAAAATCGAGCAGTAATAGTTTGCTGCTGCTTTAGCTTGTCCATCAAACCATAAGCAAGGGAAAAGTTTGTTTGTCATATTTTATTTTTAATTCTTATAGATCTTACTTTCTTAATTTTCGATAAAATTATTAAATAACGCCTAAAGGAAGGATTCTGGATTGGCGATGGAATCATTGTCATCACAATTGCTGAAGCGTAGAACCATTTTTTAATTTACGTTAAATGCAATTGCGAAGCACTCAACCGACATTTTTCCCAATTCGGTTTAGTTGTTTGTCATGCTTTCGAATTTCATTGTCAACACCATAAGTTTTAAAACAACCCTCAACAACATAACTGAAATGTTTGCAAGTGTCTCCTTCTTGCAAAATATATTGTTTACGTTTTATTCTACGCTCGCTCAAACGACTAATCAAAAGCTTTTTTATAGTAGACATCCAAAGGAAGGTATTTTTCGAAATAGGTTAGTATATTTTCCATTAAATTTTGATTCTTGATTGTCTTTTAGGGCTGACAGTAAATGTCTCCGGCTTTGAATTCGGAAGCGATTCGGCTCATACTTTATCGGTCATTATCACTGTATTCCTCTTGCTTACCTTAATTAAAAAGGTCGTAATAGAATTTAATTTTGTCCCACCAGCACCTCTAAATTTAATAAGGTCACAGAAACAAAATTTTGTGTTGTCATTTGAAATTATTTGTCCACTTACCGATGCGTCGGAACCATGAGTTATTAATGTCTCAATGATCAACTCTTTTATCTTCCATATTTTTTGAATAGAAAGCTTGTTCAAGCATTTTTCCTTACCTGTGAATGATGTATGCCCAACAACTTGCCATACAAAATTGTCCTGAAGGTGATCACTAATCAATTGCTTTTCGCCATTAGCTAGGGAACTATATAATTCTTTCAAAAAAACTTTTCTAGGTGCATTTCCGCAGTCGGTTTGAACATTAATTTTTGCCATTAGTCAAGCTACTATTCATTGTTATTTTAATTTTATTGCACAAGCTTCATGCGACCTTCAAAGTTAATTAAACTACTTTCCGTCCCAAATAATAAATTGCGCTAGGCTTCAGTAAGCTGCAGTTTGAACTCCATCCATGCTTCGCGCTAATTAAACCACACAGCATATCCTTTTCTTCTCAAGTCCCAAGCAAGTTTTTCTTCTTGTATTAATGCTTCCTGTCTTGTCATTGGTTGCAAATTAATGTGATTATAAAGACTTGGGCGCAAATAACCACCATATCGCTCTACAATATTGGCTGAGAGTTTATGACCTTTCTTATTTCGATATCCAGTTTTATGCTGTTTGAGTCTTTCTTCTGGCGTTTTACTTGTCATACCAACATATAGACATTCAAGCACGCCATTAAACTGCGGATTCGCGTTTCGAAATTTAAAATCCTCGGTAAAGACTCGCTTAGGAAGTTCAATAACATAAACCTTATATACTAATCGTGGCACTAGAGTAAGATTTTTTAAACGGATGATGTTTTTTTATTTCAACTAATTTATTGCATGCAGTCGAGGTGTTTTATTTTGGGCCATCGCAGCATTTTCTTGTCTTCAATAATGTGAGAATAAAGTTATACAAATTTCAACCTCAAAATAGATTGCAATATTTTTATTAGCACAAACTTTCAGCGAGTTTCAAAGTTAATATTCCACTTTCCACCCCTAATAATACATTGCGCTTAGAAGTTTTGAGAAGTTGGCCATCAAACTCTGGTTGAGTTGCCTATGTCTGTTGTTGTCTGTATCGTTTTTTTTATATCTACAATGTTTAAAATCCAAAGTAATAACTAATATTTAGTCCTGCGCTATACAAGTATCCAGTCAATGGGTCATTAGTAATTTTTAAAATTCCATATCTAAATGTTGGCTCAACTCTCAAATTCATTCTACTGTTTATTTTATAGTCAATGCCAACACTAATTGTCGGAGTGATATTTACTTTATTATAGTTAAAATTTGTCTGTGTGGTTTTTTTGTCAGAATGGTCTGAATAAAATAAAACAGTTTTCTGTGTTTCCTTGATGAAAATATTTGTAGTAATTCCAAAGCTTGTAAGGAAGCGAACCTTTCTTTTTCCAATCGTAAAATTTGCTTTAACGGGAATGTCTATGTAATGATAGCTGTAAATGAAACTTAAATAATTTGGATCTTTCGTGTTAGCTAGAGCAAAATTTATATATTCTTTTTTAGTCTGATATCCTTTATTGGAGTATTGAATGCCTGTCTCTAAGCCAACATTATTTTTGATGTTAAAGCAAACATTCAGTCCTGTTGTATAACCAGATTTGAAAGTTTCATTTTCGTTGCGAATCTTTATAATATCGTCAACTGTTGAACTGCCGTCATTATTTTTAAGTTTCCGAAAGGTATTGTCAAGAGAAATGTTAATACCAATTTGAACTCGCTTGAAATTCGAACTTGATTTTTCATTTGACAATGTTTGTCCGTAGGAACATAAAGTTGTGAGCGTAAACAGAAAAATGATTAGTTGCTTCATAAATATCAAAATTGATTGTTCGTTTTTTTTAGGTGGTTTACTTATAACGTACTGCGGCTTGTCTCAGTAGGGGCTATTCATCAATACTTTCGATACAATGCACACAATTAAAATTAGCACAAATTTTCATATAAAAAATATCAACCCCCATAACACCCAACAGTTATTAACAACCTTCCTTATTCAGTCTTTCTTTTTAAATGTCAGTTGTACAAGTCCAGTCTCGAAGGACTTACTTTTTTCAAAGATAAATTTTGTTTCTTTTCCTTTTCCATCAAATAATGGAATCCCTTGTCCTATGGTTATTGGAACAATTGTCAAAATAATTTTATCAATTAGGTCGTTGTTTAAGAGTAAGGTATTTATTTGTCCACCGCCTATTAACCAAATGTCTTGTCCTTGAACGTTTTTAAGCTGTTGGACAAATTTTACAATGTCTCCCGAAATGAATTTTACAAACTCGTTGTCTTGTTCGTTAGTTGAACGAGTGAATATATAGTTGGTCTGTCTGGGTATGGAAAAGGCACGTCAAAACCCAATACTGTTTTGTAGGTGTTGTTGCCCATTAGTGTTGTGTCAATATTTTTATAAAAGTCTGAGTAGCAATAGTCCTCGTTAGGTAAATGGTAGTCGGGATAATCTAACCAATCTACATTTCCGTCTAGTCTTGCGATGTAATTGTCAAGACTTGCTGCTATGTATAAAATCACATTTCTCATGGTATAATTGTCATGTTGTCTGCTGTGTCATCCGCAGGGTTTCTGTTTAGTTTTGATGGTAGATAAAGTACTTTAATTTTGGGTTCGTTGCAAGTTTGTTTTGCAAAAAATAGTGCAATAAAATTAACCAAATTTCGACCGAAAACTCTATTGTAATATTTTTTTTGCACCAACATTCTGCGAGTGTCAAAGCCAATTAACCCACTTTCCTCCTCAAATAATACATTGCGCTAAGCCGCTGTTATGCTGCGTTGGGAGTGCATAGTTTTATCGCGTTTAGTTCTGCCTTTTTTTGATTATTTTCTTCTTCAATGTCAAAATCGTCTTGAAGTCCAAGCCAGAATTTTGCAGAATTTCCAAAATATTTAGAAAGTCTAAGAGCAGTGTCAGCAGTAATTCTTCTTTTTCCTTTCAAGATTGCAGAAACACGAGTTTGTGGAATTCCGATGTCTAGGGAAAGTCTATAAGCACTAATTTCAAGTGGCATTAAAAACTCTTCTTTAAGAATTTCTCCTGGGTGAATGTTCTTTAGCTTTTTCATCTCATTTGTCTTTTAGTGATAATCAATAATTACTACTTCATCTGCGTTTCCATTATACCATTTAAAAATTATTCGCCATTGATTATTAATTCGAATGGAGTAGAAGTCTTTATAATTTCCCTTAAGTTTTTCTTGTCTGTTGGAAGGAGGAATCAGCAAATCGTTAAGGTCTTGAGAATTGTTAAGCATCCTAAGTTTACGTCTAGCAATTTCCTGTATTTCTGTTGACAAGTTTTTCACTCGTTCACCTTCCCAAATTTTCCTTGAGTCTTTGTCTCCAAAAGAATTGATCATACAGTCTTTTCAAATACTTACGCCAAAAGTAAGTAATGACAAAATGAAAACCAAATTTCGGAAGAAGAATTCTATTCGCATAAGAATTTCGAGCAATGCTGCATAACGTGCTGCGTGCAGGCGAG
>DGQS01000248.1 GCA_002389785.1 Bacteroidetes bacterium UBA4408 | reverse complement strand
TCGCAATCAGTTGCAGTCGGTTACCTTACTCGATGCTATTGAAGAATTCGGTTTTGATGTTGCCATTGGTGGTGCCAGAAGAGACGAAGAAAAAGCGAGAGCCAAAGAACGTTTTTTTTCGTTCCGAGATGAATTTGGGCAATGGGATCCTAAAAATCAACGTCCCGAAATATGGAACTTATTGAATGGTAAAAAAAATAAGGGCGAACATTTCAGAGCTTTCCCACTAAGCAATTGGACCGAATTGGATATTTGGCAGTATATAGCTCAAGAAAATTTCAGCATGCCTTCCTTGTATTTTTCACACAAACGTAGCATAATTAATCGCAAAGGTTTGTTGTTAGCAAGTTCTGATTTTGTTACTTTATTATCAGCTGAAAAGTATGAAGAATTGTATGTTCGCTTTCGTACTATTGGTGATATGACATGCACCGGAGCAGTAGAATCATTCGCTAAAAATGTGGAAGAAGTGATAGAGGAAATTAGTTTAGCAAAACTTACCGAACGAGGTACACGCGACGACGACAAAAGTTCTGAAGCGGCAATGGAAGACAGAAAAAAGCAAGGTTATTTTTAATTCAATTCAAACAAACCAAAGTACTTTTAGTAAGCAACTATATAGTCAACTGCTGCATGAATCAAGAGCGTGTTATGGATAATTCCGAAAGAGTAAGTAACTATCAAAAAATTGATTTGTTACGTTTCGCTACAGCCGGCAGTGTGGATGATGGTAAAAGTACGCTTATTGGTCGATTGTTGTTTGACACTCAATCCATCTTAGACGATCAACTTGAAGCAATTATAAATACCAGTAAACAGCGTGGAAATGCCTACCTTGATTTATCCCTACTCACTGATGGACTTAGAGCCGAACGTGAACAGGGTATAACCATTGATGTTGCCTATCGTTATTTTTCTACTCCCAAACGGAAATTTATTATTGCCGATTGTCCCGGCCATGTGCAGTACACACGCAACATGATTACCGGAGCATCCACCGCTAATTTAATTTTAATTTTAATCGATGCTCAAAAGGGAGTAACTGAACAAACACGTCGACATGCATTTATAGCCTCCTTGTTACAAATAAAGCATGCAGTTGTTTGCATCAATAAAATGGATGCAGTGGCATATGACGAGAAAATTTTTACACAAATTCGCAGCGAATTTTTAGCATTTGCATCTAAGCTCTCAATACCCGATATACAATTTATTCCTATAAGTGCATTAACAGGAGACAATGTGGTTACCGCTTCAACTCAACTACTTTGGTATAAAGGACCAAGCTTATTGTATACGCTTGAGCAGGTAAATATTGTAAGTGATTACAACCGGATTGATTGCCGCTTTCCGATACAATTGGTGATTCGTCCTCAAAACCCCCAATTTGCTGAATACCGCGGTTATGCCGGGCGTGTTGAAGGAGGTGTGTTTAAACCCGGAGATGAGGTGCTAGCTTTACCTTCAGGCTTTACTACCAAAGTAAAAGCAATTTTTTCGGGAACTAAAAAAATAACAGAAGCTTATGCTCCGATGAGTGTTGAAATGTTGCTGGAAAATGAACTGGATATTAGCAGAGGGGATATGTTAGTGAAACCAAACAATAAAGCAAACCAGTCGCAAGATGTTGAAGTAATGATTTGTTGGATGCATCAAAAACCCTTGCAACTAAATGGTAAATACTTATTACGACATACCAGCAATGCCGTACGCTGTATTGTAAAGGACATTCGATATAAAGTAAATATAAATACATTGCACCGCGACCAAGAAACTACTTTAATTCAACTCAATGATATTGGACGTATTTTGATTCGCACCACGCAACCCTTGTTATACGATAGTTACGCTAAAAACAAAAATACCGGAAGTTTATTGCTGATTGACGAATATACCAATGAAACGCTTGCTGCCGGAATGATACTTTAAGTTGAAAGCTAAGAAACACTAAGAAATATACCCTAGTTCATCAAAAGCAAATTTCCATCGTGTGGCAATTTTCTGCCTTGTTTTTTCATCTAACACAAAACGATTGGTTTCGTAATTCTTGTATTCGTTTAGTTCGTCTTCAATTGATTTTACTGCTGCTTTAAAGCCATTTAAATTTAATTGATCATATATACTTTGAAGCGATAAAAGAGGGTCATTTATAAAGGCCACATAATCAATTTCCACTAAGTTTCCTTTTGGTATTAGCAATTTTTCGTTAAAATATTTTTTATACAAAGCTTCATAACAAACGAAAGTAGCCTCTTCGAGCGTATTCATTTTTACTTTTTGAAAGGAAAGCAATGGAAGTATTTTTTTTAAGAGGTGCAAAGTACTCGAATAAACTTCATAAGGATGGCGGTGTATGTGTATAAATTTTGCATCCGGATACAATTCTAAAATTTGTTTTACACGAGCAGTATTTGCAGGGCTTTTAAGTAAAAGTGTTTTTCCATGATTGGCGAAACTTAACTTTCGCAAAAAATAATCGAAATTATTTTTCCAACGTTCAGTTTTCTTATTTTGGTTTTTAAAGGTCACGTTTTTTAAAAAGTTTTCGCTATAATTTCTAGGAAAATAAAAGCTGCTTATCATGCTTTCAGGGCCAAAAGCGCTCATTGCAAAATCTTCTTCCTTGGGAAGTTGGCTGCCCATCTTTAAGTTATCCATTGGTCGCTTTTTGGGTAAGGCTTT
>DGQS01000063.1 GCA_002389785.1 Bacteroidetes bacterium UBA4408 | reverse complement strand
AATCCTTACATGGAACCGCTGTGGGATAACCTTAAATTTATTCAAAGTCAATACAAAGAAACCGATCGCGAGCATCAAAAAATTAGCGAAATGGTTGAAAAGGAAAAATTACACATTACACCTTTGGCTTATATTCGCGGAAGAAGTTTGTCGAATATATTTTTCATTATTGATGAAGCACAAAACTTAACACCGCACGAAATTAAAACCATCATCACACGTGCAGGTGAAAACACTAAAATTGTTTTTACCGGCGATATTTTTCAAATAGATACTCCTTATCTCGATACACACAGTAATGGATTATCCTACTTGATTGATAAAATGAGCAACAATAAATTGTATGCGCACATGACGCTCGAACGCGGTGAACGAAGTGAGTTGGCCAATCTTGCCAGTTCAATGCTTTAACTTGTTGAAGGATGTTTATTGTAAATTAAAGCATGCAATTCACAGTTAAGGAAGCTTCCAAAAGAGCCCGAATTGCTGCTTTTTATTTGGGTTATCCGAATGTTGCAATTGTATTTGGATCTACCATTTATTTGTGGAACATAAAACGCGAACACTTTTTAAACGATAAGAAACACCTGGCGCATGAATTATGTCATGTAGCACAGTTTCGCAAATATGGTTTTTTGCGTTTTCTGATTTTATACTGCTGGGAATCGTTGATTCATGGTTACTACAACAATAAATTTGAAATTGAAGCAAGAGCTGCAGAATCAACCTCCGAGCAATAAGCAATTCTTAGTACTTTCGCAATCCAACAAACACAACTTGTTGCCATTTTTACGATTGCCTAATTTTAAAAACTACTACTAAAAGTCATTTTCACAAAGTATGATTACCTATAAAAAATTTGTCCTTCAAAACGGATTAAGAGTTTTACATCATCACGATACTTCCACACCTTTGGTATGTTTAAATGTGTTGTACGATGTTGGAGCACGCGATGAAGAACCCGATAAAACAGGATTCGCACACTTGTTTGAACACTTGATGTTTGGCGGCTCTGTAAATATTCCAAATTACGATGAACCATTGCAAAGAGCCGGTGGCGAAAACAATGCTTTTACTACCAACGATATTACCAATTATTATTTAACGCTTCCTGCCGAAAATTGTGAAACAGCATTTTGGCTGGAGTCAGATAGAATGCTCAGTTTGGCTTTTTCTGAAAAGAGTTTAGAGGTGCAGCGAAATGTGGTAATCGAAGAATTTAAGCAGCGATACTACAATCAACCTTACTGAGATGTATGGTTGCTTTTTCGACCGCTTGCCTATAAAGTGCATCCGTATTTGTGGAATACAATTGGCAAGGAAATTAGCCATATTGAAAATGCAAAGATGGAAGAGGTGAAAGCGTTTTTTAAAAAGTTTTATAATCCTTCCAATGCTATCCTGGTAATTGCCGGAAATATTGAGTTTGAAAGGGCAAAAGAATTAAGCGAAAAATGGTTTGCTCCCATTGCACCCGTTCAAGTGAAACCGCGCAATTTGCCGCAGGAACCACAACAAACAGAAGCCCGAAAATTAACCGTACAAAGAGATGTTCCGCTCGATGCCATTTATAAAGCTTATCATGTAGGAGCAAGAGGTGATGATGACTACCATGCCATGGACATGGTTTCAGATATCTTGTCAAATGGAAAATCGGCAAGACTGTATTTAGAACTGGTAAAGAACAAGCAATTGTTTAGCGAGATAAATGCTTACATGAGCGGTGATTTAGACAAAGGCTTATTTATTATTTCCGGTAAATTGGTAAAAGGCGTGTCGATGGAAGTTGCCGAAGCTGCAATTGAAGAGGAGCTTGATAAATTTAAATCGAACTTATTGGAAGAGCGCGAACTCACTAAAATTAAAAACAAACTCGAAAGCATTTTGGTTTTTAGTGAAATGAATATTTTAAACAAGGCCATGAATTTGGCGACATTTGAGCTCATGGGTGATGCGAATTTGATTAATCAAGAAACCGAAAAATACCTTGCAGTGAGTGCCGAAAAAATTCAACAGGTGCTCACTAAGTACGTACAAAAAGAAAACTGTTCTACCTTATATTACATGGCAAACTAGTTTTTACTACTGAAAGTTAAACGATTTTAAATTGAAAAAAGTGATAAACAGAAACAGTGCTCCCGAAATAAAACAGGTAGATAAAATAAATTTAATTCAGGCTCAAAAAACAGTCTTCGCTAATGGCATTCGTGCATACAGTATCAATGCAGGAACACAGGACCTGGTTAAAATTGAATGGATTTTTGATGCAGGAAGTAAATTTGAATCAATGCCTCAGGTAGCACATGCTACCAATAGTTTACTAAAGGAAGGAACTGCTTCGTTTACCTCTGCCGAAATTGCCGAACAACTCGATTATTATGGAGCTTTTTTAGAAACCAATTGCACGAAAGATAAAGCACACATTATTCTTTATTCGCTTAACAAACACCTGGCGAATGTGCTTCCTTTGCTCCAAGAAATTTTACAACATGCAAAATTTCCGGAAAAGGAATTCGCCGTGTACAAGCAAAATTCAAAGCAAAAATTAGTTGTAAACAATCAAAAAGTAGAGGTTCTTGCACGCCATCATTTCAATGAATTGATTTTCGGTAAGCAGCATCCTTATGGCGTAATTACCGAGCTCGAGCACTTTGATAAATTAAATCTTGAAAGCATTA
>DGQS01000061.1 GCA_002389785.1 Bacteroidetes bacterium UBA4408 | reverse complement strand
ATATTCTATCAAAATAGAATATCAACCTGACCTAAACTAATTATTTTTATTAAAAATAGAGCTCAACCTGACCCATGCTTAATATTCTATCAAAATAGAATATTAACCTAACCCGAATTTTTTATTTTATTAAGATATAATTCTCAACCAGTTCCAAGTATTTATTCTAAATAAAATAAAATACTCAACCTATCGAAAGTTTCTTATTTTTTAAACCTAGGAAGTAAAAGAGAAACAAAGTAGGAAGCATACAGCACTAAAAATGGATAAACCGGCGCCATGTAGCGTTGTTCACTTGCGTAATAAATTCCAATCATGATGGCTGTATACAAAATTGGAAAAGCTAAAAATATCAAGTTGCTCAGGAAGCGTTTTTTAATAATCAATACTACACAAGCGATAGTACCAATTAACATTAAATTAAAAAATAGGATATAAAAAACCTTTATCGCTTTTTGATACCACTTCATTTCCTGCAACGATGGAAATGGCAAATAACTCACCGTTGAGAAATAATAAAACTTAGCTGTTAGCGCCAGTGGCGAAACTACATAATACTGAAAAGGCTTTTCGCGCATAAACGTTTTTCGAAAACGATAGGATTGCTCAATTACACGATGCGCTAACTGCAAGCGTTGCTCAAATGGCAGCGATTTATCATACGAAAGAAGGTAATTTTGTTGCAACGATTTTATCGAATCAAAAGTACATTCACTGCTCAACATCCTACTGCTAAATGCTTCCTGCGATTGAACCGGTTTGCGCGATAAAAAATATTCACCCATCGAATTCGGCGACCAACGAGTAATTTGTCCACCCCATGCACCAATCAAATCCCAAATAGCCACCAAACGCGCATCGTAAGCAAATACTTGAGTTTTTTGAACATTGTCTTCTAACGGAATTATTTTCGCACTTACTTTGTAATTACGGTAAGTCCATAAACTTAAACACAACAAAAGCGGAATTCCCAACAACAGCATTGATTTAAAAAAGGAAAGGCTAATAAGTTGCTTTTGTTTCCAGTATTCGTAAATAATTAATAGCGCTGCTGCCGGAAAACAAACACCAAAAGCAGGTCGTATAAAAGTACTCCAACACAAAAACACTCCTGCCCACCAATAATTTTGTACACTTCCTTGCTTCACAGCTTTAACAGTAAAGTACATTCCAAAAATCAAAAATGAAATTGAAAAACTTTCGCTGATTCCGTAGTGGTCGAAAATACTTACAAAGCTGCTAGCCGAGTATAAAATGAGGGTGATTACAAATGCCGAATAAGATGAAAATAAGTAGAGAGCAATTAATCCCAACAAATACACCGATACCGTACTCAACAAAAATTGCAGCAAAATAATTACACTTCTTGCTGCATTTACCGACATTAATTTAAGCAAAGGATAATAAAGTACAGCTATTCCTGGGACCCTGCGTGTCGAAGGAAAATAGAGATATTCGTCGCTACCCACTTTTTGTTCCTTAAAACTATAGCCATTACCTTCTGCCAAACTCTCAATGGGCATGTAATAACTAACCGTTTCGCCATCAATAATAAAAAGTGAATTGTATTTAAATTCAGTGGGATAATTTTTAGAAAATTCAAAAGCAAAAAATACAAAGAGTAAAAGCTTACAACTAAAAATAAAGCTAAACCAAGTGATTTTTTGTTTGCGGGTTAAGGATAACATCTGTTTACTTACTTTTGAATTCAGAAGAAAGAGCTTGTTTAAGTTGCTGTTTCATAGCTCTCACATGAAGTTCACTTTGCTTAGGAAATTCGGTTCCTTCAACTGCTCTATAAAAAACAAATTCGCTGCTTGCATGTGGGTTCAATTCTTTTTCGAGCTGCTCAAACTGCGTAAACCACACATCTAAATGGTCAATTAATAACAAAGCATCCGAATGTAATTTTTCCGGAATTAAACTACTCTTATCCATCAACAAACGCAGTATTTCACTATTGGCTTGTTTCAGCGTTTTGGCATTTAGGTAGTTCTTATTTTTTAAATAGCGCGCATAACAATTTGCACTTCGATCGAATTTCGTTACCAACGGTGAAAATAATTCATGATAAGATTTATACATCCAGTCTTTATCCGATTCCATCAAGCAGTGTAGTTAAATTTGTGACCATACAATTCAATATAAGCACCGGGCATATTGGGAAAGGTAGTAGCGCGTATTCGGCGATTAACTTCTTCCTCGCTCATGTCGCTTGTGATTTTGCAAAGCGCATTTAATTCAACTCTGCGATAAGCCACCCGTTGCCATTTTTCGGACGATATTGCGAATTTTCCACTTTCGTGCAATTCACTCATTACTTTCACAAACAATTCGGAAATAGCTACATAACAACGTTGCGTAAGTGTCCAAACACTGTCGTTTTGTTCAATAGGAAAGTAACTAACCGCAATAATGTTTCCGGTATCGACTTTTGGTAACATGTGATGACAGGTTATTCCAAATTGTTTTTCATTGTTGTATAAAGCAAAATTGGTACAACCTATACCCGGATAAGCGGGTGAACCGGGATGAAAATTAATGGAAGCCAGTTGTGCATTTTCCAAAACCTCAGTTGGAATTATCCAAGGTGATAAATAGGAAATAAGTAAATCGCCTTTCCAGTTGGCGATAGCTGCCGGTAATGCAGATCCGCGCTTACCCGTTACACAAATGGCAGAAGGGTATAATGTAGTAAGAAAAGCCATTGCCTTTTCAGCATATGCATCATTTTCTTTGGCAATAAAAAGCACCTTTAAATTGGTCATAATTGTTGTTTAAGGCTATCGGCAAATTGCTTCGAAAACAATAAACTCCCTTTGATGTTGAGGTGTGTATTGTCTTTAAACAATGTATAATCGTTGCACAGCTTTACCGATGGCGTTTCAAAGTTATAATAAGTAATAGAATTTTTGGCAGCAAGTTGCTTTATCTCCTTAAATAGTTTATCGCGATTGCCTTGTAAAGCAAAGCTTTTAGAATATTCGGGAGCCGAATAAAACAGTATTCGAATATTTTTTGAACGACAATAACTGATTATTTTTTCCAGATATGCCATGTCTTTCGCATCAATATAGCGGTATTTAAATTGTTGGTTTTTGTCACTTTTTTCAGCAGTTGCAGCTTCACTGCCATCTACTAAAAAGGTACCTTTGGTTGTATCTAAAAAGGAGCTGCTGCATTCATAGCCTCCACGCATTACCTTGTAAAAGGAATAAAAATTACTGTATTCCATGTATTTTGTAAATGGCAAAAACTTCCAGCTGTAATACCTCAGCGCAGGTACATTATCGCGGTAAATGGAATCCACTTCGACCTCGTTTAATTTATTCAAATACAAATAATCGTGAAAAGGATAACCAAATGCATTGTGCGCATCCAAGGAATAAACATCTACTTGAACAAGCAGTGTAGAAATGGTATTCGACTTTGTAAACTGTTTCAACAACAAATAATTTTCGGCATAACCCGATCCTGATGCAGCGATATTGATTCCTTTTTTGCCGGTTATTTTTTCAATACTTACAATGTCGAGCATATTAAAAACACGGGATGAACCAATGGCAGCAAAATCATAGTGCTGCTGTTGTTGCTTCAACACCCAAAGAGGTTTATTACACGAATCAAGGTTTT
>DGQS01000246.1 GCA_002389785.1 Bacteroidetes bacterium UBA4408 | reverse complement strand
TTACTCGTCTTTCTTTTTACTTGCTTTAGTTTTTGCAGCAGTTTCCTTTTTTGGTGCAGCTGCTTTTTTAGTAGCCGACTTTTTTACTACTGCCTTTTTTGCCTTAGCAGGTGCTGCTTTTGCTCCTGGATTAACTACCGCAATCTTTGTTCCGGTTCTTCTTCTTTTTACTCCATAGGAGCCAATTGTTATTTTACCTTTTTTGGATCTTTTATCTCCTTTTCCCATGTTAAATGTATGTTTTAATTATGTTTACAAATGTAGTAAAATTATTTTCTCAGGATAATTTTCCATTCGACTTTGCCATCAAATTGCAAATTCTATATAACAAACGTCCAGCTACGTTAGCATCCCAATCTGAGTCACCGGTAGCAACTTCATTCAGGTCAAAGCCTATTAATTGTCGTCCTGAATCAACCAATTTTTCAAGTAAAAATAAAACTTCTTCAAACTCTAAGCCTCCTGCAACCGGTGTTCCGGTATTGGGACATAACTTAGGGTCCAATCCATCTATATCAAAACTTAAAAAAACTTTTTGAGGTAATTCATCAATTATTTCTTGGTGAATCGACTGTATACTTTTACCGGAATATACAGCATGTTTCAAATTCCGATCGAAAAAAGTTTTCACCCTGCCTTGCGATTGTTCAATGTAGGTAACTTCTTCTTCACAATAATCGCGTATACCCACTTGTACCAGCTTCGAAACTTTTTTATTTTTCAATACATTATACATGATAGAAGCATGCGAATATTCAAACCCTTCATAGGCATTTCGCAAATCGCAATGCGCATCTATTTGTAAAACAGCAAAAGAATCGTGCTTTTCAGAAAGCGCTTCAATTAAACCTAGGGGTGTGCTGTGATCTCCTCCCAGTCCTACAACTAGCTTATTGTTGTTTAAAAAATACAAGGAACGTTCTTTGACCCAAGCATTGAATTTTTGAGTTACTTCTAATAATTCTTTTTGAACTGATTTTATATCGGCTGCATTTGGATCGTGTCCTTCACTCAATGCTTCAATACATTGTGCTGCTTTTTCGCGCCATTCATCGCTGGACGCTTTCCACTCCTCTGAATATTCATCCAGTGCAATTCCTAATTTCCAAGCATCTTTAAATTTAGGATCATACAAATCTATTTGACGGGAAGCTTCTAATATACTAAGCGGCCCCTCTGCTGTTCCTGGTTTGTAACTAACTGTAACTTCCCATGGAAAAGGTATAATTACAATTTCTGATTCCTCTACTGTAAACGGTAATCCAAAAATTCCATAGTTTGAATTTCCAATATCGTTGGGGTTAAAATTTTGTATTTTACTTTGCTTTGAATTCATTTATTTACGATAGTTTATTTGTTTATCTGCAATTGTACCACACATGCAATTTATATTAATAGATAGAGCTTTATTTTGTATTCGAGTTTTATAAAATAGGAAGCTTAACCACTACGAGCACAAAGTTTGCACTAAGCGCACAATGGCTATTTTTTATTTAATCCTCTTAGTTTCCATTTTGTATTTCTTTGTGACCTTTGTGGTTTATATCCTTTGATTTTAATTCTTTAGCCGCATATTTAAATACTATTTTTTTGCTATTGATTTTATTTGAGATCCAAAGCGGATATGCAAAATAGTTTATTATTTCTTAATCAGTAAGAGGCATAGTTAATAATTTTACAAAGTGTACGAAGACTATTACAGTATAAGAGAAATACAATGTTTAAAATTTACTTCAAGATGCAAATTTATTCATTCCAATTTGCGAATCTATGCTTTACCTTACACAAAAGAACTCCAGTGATAATTTTAATTTAATTGTATTGAATTGCTATCGCCTGCTTTTGATTAATGATTTAAGCTATTGCAAACAAGCTTATGAAAACTAAAAAGCCCCCGTTAACGGAGGCTTTTTATGTGTTCGGTGAGGAATTAATTATTTTCCTTTGTTCACCATTTCTGCTAATTCAGAACCAGCTTTAAATTTGCAAACTTTTTTAGCTGCAATTTTAATTTCTTTACCTGTTTGTGGGTTACGTCCTTTACGAGCTTCTCTTTTAGCAACTGAGAAAGATCCGAAACCTACTAAAGCAACTCTATCGCCTTTTTTCAAAGCTTTAGAAGTACAGTTTACAAATGCATCTAATGCTTTTTTAGCATCTGCTTTTGTCATCTTAGCGTCTGAAGCCATAGCTTCAATTAGTTCTTGTTTGTTCATTTTAATTTGTTTTTAAATGGTTAAAAATTAATAATTAATTGTTTAGAACAGGAGCAAATTTAGAGGAATTACAATACACTCCTACTTCACAGCACTAAAAAATGCGATTTTGTTGATAAATCGCATTTTTTGTTAATAACTGCTCCTGTAAGGGTTATGTTCATTGACTTACAGAAAGTACCAATTTTGAATGGGTTACTATACCTAACTCACAGCAGTTTTTTACTATTACACATAGCTGAAACATCTGTATTTTCAATAGTTTACGATTAGTGTTTAAACAATTATTCAATTGCTTTCCAAGAACCCGAAAGTTGAAAGCCGCGTAGAAAATCCCCTACACTCATTTGCTTTTTACCGGCAAGCTGAATTCTTAGCAATTGCACAAATCCGTCGACACAGGCCACCTTTATGTATGTTTTTGAATCGCTAAGCATGTTGCCTGCAGCATAATTGTGTTGAACCGACTCCGCTTTTGCTTCAAATATTTTTATAGAGATACTTTCTGAACCGTTTGTAAATTCAGCAAAAGCGGTAGGAAAAGGACTCAATCCTCGAACTTTATTCACTGCATTTTGCACACTCATATTCCATTGAATTCGACAATCGATTTTATGAATTTTTGGTGCTGATTTTAAAGAAGTATCGCCTTTAATTAATTGCCTTTGTTCAACAGCCACCACACGTTCTTGGCAAATATCGTCTGTAGTTTTAAGTACTAAATCAGCACCTAATTTCATTAACTTATCGTGTACACTTCCTGCTGTATCGTGTTCTTCAATAGGACAAACAGCCGAATGAATTATTTTACCTGTATCAATTTCGTGTTGTAAAAAAAAGGTAGTTACACCGGTTTCTTTTTCTCCATTCATCACAGCCCAGTTAATTGGTGCAGCTCCTCGGTATTGGGGCAACAAAGAGCCATGCAAATTAAATGTTCCCAATGCCGGCATGTTCCATACTTGTTCGGGTAACATTCTAAAAGCTACTACAATTTGCAAATTAGCACGAAGGTTTTGTAATTCGGATATAAAAATTGGATCTTTTAAATTTTGTGGTTGCAATACCGGCAACTGATGCTTTAATGCGCATTGTTTTACAGCCGATTGTTGCATCTGCAATCCACGGCCGGCCGGCTTATCGGGAGCGGTAATTACAGCTACAACACGATATCCATTTGCCAGTAATAGTTCTAAAGAGGGTACGGCAAATTCGGGAGTACCCATAAATATGATTCTTAAATCTTCCTTTTGCATTTACTTGATTCGTAATTTATTTCTTAGATAAACAAGCGACAAACATCCCATTAAAACAAAATACACATATTCTACACACCAAACCAATTCAATTCGCAGCCGCAATACTTTGACAACATACCAGGAAGCGATTAAATAAAATACAATGGTTAGCACTTCAATGATTAATGAAGCTAAAGTATTTCCGGAACCCGATACCGAACTTAATAAAACAGACGTTATTGAAAACAACAGCAAGGATCCGCTGATTACGTATAATGATCCAAGTGTGGCTTCAATTAAATTGCCATCATTAGTAAATATCGATAATGTGAAACGTGGTTGTATTAAGTTTAACAAGGTTAGTGCTAATGTGGTAACAAAGCATAAAACAACTATCTTTTTAATCAAAATCTTTAGTTCATTGCTTCTTCCTTGTCCTATTAAATTACTTACTAAGGTATTGGTTGCCGAACTAAATCCCATTAAAGGAATCATTAATATCATGTAGATGTTGCGAATCAAATTAGAGATTGCCAAGGGCTGCTCTCCCATTTTTTCTACTATTAAAAAAAACACAAACCAACTCCACACTGCAATAAATGTTTGAAACATAGAAGGAGCAGCAACAACAAAAATATGCCGAATGCGTTCAGCTGACAGCTTTGAAAAATTAAACAATCCATACTTTTTTCGATCAACCGTACTAAAGGTGTAAGCTACAATAAAAAGTAAATAAGCAATCTCCGAAATACTACTAGCCATAGCCGAGCCGGCAATACCCATGGGTGCAAATCCAAATTTTCCAAACACAAAAATATAATTGAGTATAAAATTAGAGATTGCAGAAACCAGTGTTGAATAAATTATAATTCGGGTAGATGAAATACCAATGAAAAATGAACGTATGCTAAGTCCCAGAAACGAAAAAAAGATGCCCCATGAACGATTATCAATGTACACAATACTGCTTTGTAAAACTTCGGGAGATTTGACAAAATAAGTAAGCAAGCAAGGTGAAACCAGTTTAAGAAAGAGAAATAAAACCAATGCGAGAGGCAACATAAAATAAATGGAGTGATCGAGCACCCTACCTATTTCGCGGTGATTATTTTCTCCATCAAATCTTGCAATAATTATTTGTGTTCCTATACTAAATCCCAAACCTAGCATAAACACAGTAACATAAAATAATCCGGCAATAGCCGATGCTCCGAGTGCAACTTCACTTACACGACCTAAAAAAGCCGTATCGGTCACGTTTACAATAGTTTGTGCAACACCCCCTAAAATAATGGGATAAGAAATATTCCAGATGGATTTGTAGGTGATTGACTGTTGCATGCAGGTTGACTATTAAACTAAAAAAAGGAAAGCGAGTGGTAGAAATTAATAATGAAAGAAACTCGCCTTTAAGAACACACGATTTATGCTAATTCAGCTTGTAATCCCAGCATTTTAATCGCCGTAATTGCAGCTTCAACACCTTTGTTTCCATGCTTCCCGCCACTGCGTTCATAAGCCTGCTTTTGAGTATTCGGTGTAAGTACTCCAAAAATTACCGGTTTGTTATATTTCATACTTACTGCAGTAATTCCGTTGGCAACGGCATCGCAAATAAAATCAAAATGCCTGGTTTCTCCTTGTATAACACATCCAAGGCAAATAACGGCATCAATATCTTTGTTTTCTGCCATCCATTGCGCTCCTAAGCTTAATTCAAAACTTCCCGGAACGTATGTTTTAATGATGTTTTTAGCAAGCGCACCGTGTTCAAGTAAGGCATGCATGCATCCATCAGCTAATGCTTCCGTAATTTCTTCATTCCATTCGGAAACTACGATTCCAAAACGCATTTTTTTTGCAGAAGGTACTTTTGAAGCATCATGCACAGATAGATTTTTTAAAGAAGAGGCCATTTTTAATATTAAGTTTTAAGAATGCAGAATTAAGAATAATTTTTTTAATGAAAAGACTTGCATGTATGAAGGGTGATTTATTGCTATCTATGCATCACACTAGCAATTACATAAAGATTCATACCCAACACCTTAATTTTATCTAAAAACGATTGTTTTACGCCTGATTTAGCGCAAAAAAAAAATCGTTAACAGAATTTACTATTAACGATTTTAAAGTATCCATAACAGGTATTATGCACCTGCCAGTGCTTTTGCTCTTGCTAAGTATTTATCAACTTCTCTTCCTTCGGCAGTTTCAGCATAATCAGATTTCAATTGCTCGTATATTTTCACTGCGTTGGTATAGTTTTTTTGATCTTCATAAGCCAATCCTGCTTTCATTAAATAAATAGGAGTAGTAAATTTATTTTCTCTCAACTTGGCAGCTTTCAAGTAATACGAAATTGCTTCTTCTGCTTTTCCTAATTCCATGTTAGCATCACCAATAGCACCTACGGCAATTGGACCAACCACTTGATCATCGCATTCAAATTCATTCAATTGATCAATCGCATTTTGGTATTCACCCTTCTTTAAATAACAAATACCAAGGTAATAATGTGCTAGGTTTTCGGCCTTTGTAAAGCCATATTCATCAATGATGTATTTAAAGCCTTTAAAATTACCGTCTCCGTTAATAGCTTTGTCGATTGAATCCTTTTCAAAATATTTCTCAGCCATAAACATTTCCTTCTGCGCATCAATCTCTTTAGGGCCAATGTATAATTTATCCCAGGCAAAATAACCTGCTATAATTACAACTATACCAATAACGATAACGGCAAGGCTTCGTTTATTTTCTTCAATATAACGCTCAGTTTTACTGTAAACTTCCTGAACATCAACTAGTACTTCGTCTTTTTCTTGTGCCATTGTTTTTAAAAATTGAGGTGCAAAAT
>DGQS01000185.1 GCA_002389785.1 Bacteroidetes bacterium UBA4408 | reverse complement strand
AAGGAAAAATATCGAGCAATTATACTGGAAAGAAGGCAATAACGAGAGTCAATAATGGTGCTAAGCAATTGGCAGATTATTTGGATGCCAATTTAATAATGGCATCTACACATACTTCAAAAGGATATTTGGTGGTTTTTGATGCAAGAAGGGATAACTTAAATATTTCTTCAATTTCAATATCGAAAACAGATGGAATGAAGTTTGAAAACGAGACTTTAATAATCGAACCTGATTATCATAAAAAACGAACTGATTTTGCAAAGCCAGTTAGATATTTCATGCAACCAAGTAATATGACACCATAATGGAGGAACAACAGCATATTCCTAACGAAAAGTTTAGCTTACTTGATGGGGGTTATTCAAACTATGAAGATACCATAGATTTGGCGAGACACCGCTGGTATTATTACAAGGAAGGATTTTCTCCTAACTTGGTTAAAAAAGCAATAGAGCAAAGCGATGTAAAAAAGGATGACCTAATAATTGATCCATTTAATGGAAGTGGAACAACGACTTTAACTTCATCATTACTCGGACATCATTCTGTGGGAATTGAAGTAAACCCTTTTACATCATTTTTATCTGAAACAAAAGTAACCAATGGTAATATTTCTGAGTTAACGAAAATCGAAGGGAAGTTGTACAAATCAATTTCAGAGGGAGCAAAATCACCTCTTCTGAAATTTTCAACCTTTTCAAAAAGAAAGGATTTAGATAAGTGGCTTTTTAATGACTCTGTTTTGAACTCTTTTGAAGCAGGGTGGCAATTAACAGATTCGCTTTCAGGATATAATTCTAAAAGATTAATAAGATTAGCATTAATATCTGCCGCAATGAAAAACGGGAATGCTAAAAGAGATGGGAAATGTTTAAGATATAGACCGGATTGGGATAAGAATAAATTTAATGCAGATTCATTTGTTGAATCTCTTAGAGATATTCTTTCATATATAAAGACTGACGTTTCGGAAGAACCAATAAAAACTAAATCAAAAATAATTTCCGGTGATTGCAGAAATGTTTTACATAAATCGAACGAAATAAATGATTTTAAATTGTGCGTTACTTCTCCTCCTTACTTAAATACATTTGATTATACAGATATTTATAGACCGGAATTGTACCTTGGTAAGTTTGTAGTTGGAACTAAGCAACTTTACGATTTGCGTCTAGAAACAGTGCGCTCCCACATTCAAGCAAAGTGGAAAAAACCAATTAGAAATGATTTTGGATTTCTTTATGAGCAAACAATGAAGCATATGATTGCAAATAAGGACAATTTGATGCACAAATACATCCCAATGATGATTCAAGCGTATTTTGAGGATATGGAGAATATTTTAAAACTTCTGAAAGCTAAGTCAGCAAAGGAATCACAAATATGGTTTGTTGTTTCTAATTCAGCGTATGCAGGTTTAGAAATTCCTGTTGACTTAATTATTGGTGATATTGCATCAAAAGTTGGATGGTATTTAAAGGAAATTGGAGTTTTACGGTATGTTAAAAAGCGCAAGACAAAGTATAGCCCTTTGGTAACTGAACTTAGAGAAAGCGTAATAATTTTATCACGGAATAAGTTCTAAGTCCAAGAATCTAATTTTTACTTCCTTTTTCAGATGTACCACCAAGGAGAGGACAACTTGTAACAACCCCTAATTAATTACTAGTATTTGATAATAAACAAACTAGGCATTTTTATTATAGTTACTAAGTAAACTTGCGATTTTTATTTGTTCTTGTGCGCTTAATTTATACGAAGAAAAGAAATTTGGACGAGAGTGAGGGTATTTGATAGTTATTCACCTCTTGTATATACTTATAGAAAAAAATAATTTGGTTTCAGTTTTTGAAATGAATTAACGCTGGCAAGACTTTCAATAAATTTTTGAAAGAGAAACGAGGTTATCACCTCAATCGATAAATGTCCGAATAAAACTATTTATTTTATGTTTTAAAAAAATGCAAAAATGACTTGTATTAACTACAAGTTAGCTGGGTTTTCTAATATTTTGATCTTGTTTTGACCGATGTAAGCTAATACCCCGTTTGTTGAGGTGTATTTTGGGTGGGGGTGTAATTTAAGTGGTGGATAGTTAGAGCAAAAAGAAACGTTTTACAATTGCTTAAGAATAAGGGAATTTATCAAAAATCACCAGACTCAACACGGAAGAATTTGCGAACTTCATTTTTGCCTGATTTATACCTATTATTTTCATCAATCCAGTATTGATACATTTTAAAATATGACGGAATTGTTTTCGTCCACCGTGAATCACATTCGATTAATTCTTCAAAAATGTTAATCATGCACTTTTCAAACAAATCTTGTTTATTTTCTATTGCAATACCGGAGAAAAAAGTGAGTGAAATTTGATAAAGTAATGGAGGAAGAAATTGATAACTTTTAGAATCCCATTGCATTCCTTGTATATAATTACATTTTAAGTATAAGTTTTTGCATTCTAAAATTAGAGGCACTGAAATTCTTTTGAGAAGTGATTTATTTGTAATTGATATTTTATCTATAATAAGTGAATCAACTTCATCCTTATTTTTGTAAGGATTAAATCTATTTATTGATTTATTATTATTTATTAATATATGAGACTTGTTTTCAATCGGCTGCCGAACATATTTAGGTTGGCTGTTTTTTAATTTCGAAATATCAGCATCAAGCATTTTAAGTTTACTTGTTGGTAAATAATACATTTTTCGACCATCAAAGTATTCTAGTTGGATATACCCTTCCTTAACAAGTTTTTTCATCAGTAGGGTAGCTTTAGTTCTACTACAACCACATAAGTTACTTACGAATTCAATGGATGCAAAATACTTTGGATTATGTCTTGTTATTCCAAGAATAAATGATAAAAGCAATTTTAAATCTGCCGAGATGTTGGTATTCCTAATAATAGTCGAAGGAATTATCACGAAAGTTTCTTCTAGTTTTGAAGGTAGAGAGTTTTTTTTTGAACCTGGCATTGTTTTATTTTGATTTATATTTTGGAGACTTTTTTAATGCAGAAATCAATTCACTTTTTTTAAAAAAAATGCGTGAAGAAATCCTGTGAAAAGGTAAAATACCACGTGCTCTCCATTTATAAAGAGTAACTTTTGAGACTTGAAACAACTTTGCAGCATCTTCAATTTTTATTAATTCATTAGGGTCGCTATTACTGTTATTTGCGGACTTTTGCAATTCTTCCCTCAGACACTCAGTTATAATTTCCCTCAGCTCTTCAATTGGTATTGGAGATAGTATAATGTTTTTCATTTCACCGTTTAATTTTCAATTATGGGAAATATGCTTTTTCGTAAGAAAATTTTCAAGTCGATTTCAAGGGGCATAATTCTTAGATAAAATTGACTTCTGGATTCCTTTATTGACAGGTGTTTTAAAAAATAATATGTCAAAACGAAAACCACTTAACTATTTAGGAATAAAAGGGGAGGTTTAAGAAAACCAAACCTTTTTCGTAATAATAATATGTAAAACGGCGGGAATAATGCAATTGATAGAAAGTTGCTATTTTTGATTCATAATCCTTTTCAAATATGAATTAAAAAAGACTGAACATATTAGCGTTTAACTCTACCGCAACAGAAAACTGAGAAATTTCAATAGGTATAGAGGATGATGTTTAATGCTACACGCAAAGGCGTGGGCGTTAACTGTTTTCTATACCGGGTATCTCAGTACCTCTGTTGGGATAGGTTATTAGTCCCACGCTGATTTTTTATATACACAACTGTTGTGGGATTTAGCAGTAACCAAACTAAATTCAGAATGTTAAAACGAGTTCTCAAAGTTGCATTAACTGTGCTTTTTGCAACTGTTGTCTTATTACTTTTACTTCGTTATGTATTTGGAGGCTTGAGAGCAGACTATGACAAAATACTAGATATTGAGAATAAGAAAAATGCTCTCAAACAGAAAGCTACGGACTCAATTACAGATAAATATTTTGATAGAATTTATTCCAATTTTAATTCATACACAAATAAATATTACCATTCTGTAAAAAATGAAATGCCATCTGAAAAAGTAATTAAATTACTTGGTCCCTCATTCAAGGTATTATCCAAAATTGAGAACTCAGACTCATCTCAAATGGTTTGTCAATGGAATACTAAGGATAGTGTTATTCTCGTAACCTTTTTAAATAATAAGGTGTCAAGCAAAAGCATACACTAATAAATCAACTACTTTTTATTATTTGGTCTCCCAAAACTTTTTCAATTTTTGTGCGTGTTGTTCAGGAGTTACTTTGATGTACTTTAAGAATGCTCTTTCAGTTTTATGACTAGTGATATTCATTATCGAAATAGAAGGGAAATCAGCTAAGTACAAATTCGTTGCAAAACTCCTTCTCGCAGTATGCGTTGTAATTAGTTCATATTTAGGGTAAACTTTAGTTTCACGTTTATTCCCTTTGATATGAGATACTTGAATGTTCTCATTTATTTCAGCGAGTTCACCAATATCTTTTAAATATTCATTTGTTTTTTGATTTGTCAGCGCTGGAGGAAGAAAATTAGTGTATTGCTTCTTGTATTTTGAGATAATCTCCTTCACATATTTATGAATAGGTATAACTGCTGGATGATTCATTTTTTGAGTTTTAACTTTGATATAACCTGTTTTCAAGTCAATGTTTTCAGCTTGCAATGAACTGAAATCGGAAAAACGGAGACCTGTGTAAC
>DGQS01000026.1 GCA_002389785.1 Bacteroidetes bacterium UBA4408 | reverse complement strand
AGTCGAAGGAGTGCGTCGGGTCATCATGTGAAGCAGGCCAGCCCGCGGTTTCGACTCCGCTCAACAAGCCGAAATAATTTTATTATTCAAACACTATTTTACCGCTATAGCTTTTGTTGCCGTTGCTTAATACAGCGTTGTATATGCCCGAAGCTTCTGATTCGATGTTGATTTTTATTTTTTGCTGGCTGGTAGTTACCGTTTGTTGCTGAATAATTTTTCCTTGGCTGTTGTAAATGCTTAATACCAGGTTGTTTTGGTGTAGCAAATCAGTTGGTACCGTTATGTTGCATTTGCCACTGTTGGGGTTGGCATATATTAGCAGTTGGTTATTGCTAGCCATTTTTTGCTGATTGTTAATTCCTGTGATGGCGTCGTGTTTAGCCACAAAAGCATCATAAGTATTATTACAAGTAAAACTTGTTGTACCAATGTTTACCGTGTTTATAAAGGTACCCGATACGATGGGATTATTCGTATTGTCAACAGCAACAGCCAAACCTTCGGCATCACCAAAATAATCAACGCCAACACAATCACCATTAGGAGTATATTTGGCTATAAACATAGCCCGTGGTGTAGTTGCTGTTATAGTATTAGTACCAAAATGGGCCGTACCACCAAATTCGCCGGTAATGTATATATCACCTAACTTATCAGAAGTTATTGCGTAGGCTCCATAAATTGTGCTGTTTGAAATACTGTAATCAGCTTGTCGAACCCAAACAAAATTTCCGCTACTGTCATACTTTACTATTGCTATATCTCTTGCACCTGTTGTATAAATTGTGCTACCACCAAAAACAGCTGAATCTACAATTGTGGTTATTGTATAAAAATTTTCATTTAAATCAATCGCTGAAGAAAGACACAAAGTTCCAATATTAATACTACCGGTTAGTTTAGCCCACAATACATCTCCATTTAAATTAAATTTAGCAATTAAATAACCATGCATGTTAGTGTTTACTAAATGAATTGTATCAATATCCATCGTGTTACCACCTGAACCAGAAAGATAAAAATTTGTATTTGAAATATGCAAATCAATCCATTGAAATGCAGGTGAGTTAGTAATTGTTTTTATCAATTGTTGATTTCCATTGCTATCGTATTTAATAAAAAACACACCTGCCTGTAAGCTGTCGTTACCAACATTAAACGCCATATTACTTGTGCCAATTGCATACACATTGCCGGCACCATCAAAATCGATGGTATTGCCGCTTTGTGAGCCGTTACCTGTAATGGTATGGTACCAAAGTATGTCGCCGTTTAAATTGGCTTTGCCAAAAATAGCTTCCATGTCACCGGGAGAGGAAGTTACAGTTGTTGAATTTAGTTGGAAATAACTGCCAACTGCTCCTGCAAAAAGTAATGAGTTGGAAGTAGAATCAAAAACTAATTTAAAAATACCACTATAGCAATTTAATGAAAAACTATTACCAGTTTTTTTAGCCCAAATTATGTTGCCAGATGGCGAATATTTTGCTAAATAATGTGTTGAGTACCCACCACCGTTAAGTGTATCTGTATCAAATATGCATGGGTTAGTGTCAAACGCGCCGATGACATATGAATTACCTTGATTATCAACACATGCGATTAAGGCAAATTCAGAATTAGGTCCATGAATATTTTTTGCCCATTGCCAGTTTTGGGCTTGGGAATAAAGCGTAAGAGTTAAAATATAGATTATTGATATAAGTTTTTTCATGCATTCAGGTAATGTGTTTGCACTTAATTTTTAAGTAATAACACCAACTGGTATTTTTGAATGTAGTTGTAAGAGTACCTTTGCTCAACAAGTGAAACAGGCTCACACACGGTTTCGACTTCGCTCAACCTGACCCAAGTATTCAACCTGACTCAAGTATACTAATTTCTTACACTAATTCAAAATGAAGGATTTATAAAATAAAAAAACAGGGTCATCCAGAGCGAAGTCGAAGGAGTGCGTTGGCTCATCATGAAATGCAGGCCAGCCCATGGTTTCGACTTTGCTTAACCTGACTCAAAAAGTGTATGAAATTTAGGTAACTTGTTAAACAATAGAAATCATTGCTATATAAAGTTTTGGATAAGTGCAAAGGCAATCACTTTCTATTAATGCTCAGGTATTGAAACTTTCATTTTTTTTTATTCCTCCTGATAATCCCTTTCTTTGCTTTTGCAAGTGCAAATAGTTAGCTGAAAATACAATCGAATGAAGCAAGTGAAAATACCCGCCTTTCTTTACAAACAATCGTTTTTGGTAGCAATTTTTGTGATCATAACCCTTGGAATCACCGCACAAAGTTTTTTAAAAAAGATGAAAACCTTTGACGATTCCGGTGCTTTGTACACACAATACAACAATTATGTAATTTTTAAGCAGTCGTACTTTCACTTGATACAGCAGGAAGATTTGTACAAATTGTATCCAACAGAACACTGGGATTTGTATAAATACAGTCCGAGTTTTTCGGTAATGATGGCGCCTATGGCATTGTTTCCGGATACAATAGGTTTGTTTATTTGGAACCTACTAAATGTGCTGGTATTGTTTTTTGCACTCTGGAAATTCCCTCATCAATCTGCCCGAAATCGCATGCTAATGTTAGCATTTGTGCTTATTGAATTAATTACTTCTACACAAAATGCACAAAGTAATGCACTTATTGCCGGCTTATTTTTATTAGCATTTATTCAGTTAGAAAAGAATAATAGCATTTGGGCGAGTTTGTTTATAGTGCTAACCATCTACATAAAACTGTTTGGTATTGTTGCATTGGCAATGTTTCTATTTTATCCTAATAAACTCAAGTCAATTATTTATATCTGCCTATGGACAATATTGATTGGCGCTCTGCCATTGCTTTTTGTATCGATGCAGCAACTTAGCTTTTTGTATTCAAGTTGGTGGCAATTATTAAAAATGGATCATGGAATTTCAACCGGATTATCGGTTGCAGGTTGGCTCTATACCTGGTTTGGAATTGATGCTAAAACCGATGTTGTTTTGGTGGGAACAGTGTTATTTTGCTTGCCCATGTTACGTTTTAACATGTATCGCGATTATTATTTTAGAGTCTTGTATTTAGTTTCCATTATGTTGTGGGTAATAATATTTAATCATAGAGCCGAATCGGCTACATTTATTATTGCGGTTGGAGGAGTTGCTGTTTGGTATTTTTCACAAAAGCCAAATGCAATTAACACTACCTTAATTGTGTTATGCATTATTTTTTCAATCCTTTCTCCTACCGATTTATTTCCAAAGTATATTCGAATTAACTATGTAATTCCTTATGTATTAAAAGCGGTTCCTTGTATTCTTATTTGGGGAAAAATTGTATCTGATTTATTGTTGACACCTCCCGATATTATTCATAAGGTGGAAGCTTAATGCGGATGAAAAGTTCCTTTACTTTTACTAGCCAAAAGCAATTTCATGAACAAAGGCTGATTCAGTTATAACAAAATAAAAACGGAGTTTGCCATGCATGACAAACTCCGTTTTAAAATCAAAAAAGCGGCAGTTACTCCAGTACCACTCGAATAGTTTTACTGTTTACTCCGGCATTTAATTTTAGGAAATACACTCCGGCACTAATTCCGTATTGATTAAAATCAAAATCAGTTTGGTATTTGCCACTGTTTTTGGTTTCAACAGGAGTTGATGCTACTAATTTTCCAACTAAATTATATAGTTCAAAATTCACATTCGACTTTTCAGTTAGTGTGTAACTTACATTGCTGATTCCATGACTTGGATTAGGATAAGCTACAAATGAAGTTGTTGTTGCACCATTGTTTTTAACACCGTTGAAAACATCTATGTTGATGGTATAATCTTCTGTTTCTCCAGATTGATAGGTACCGCACGGGGTAACGTTTGCAGCGCCACCTTGAGTAAGCACAACTCTCATTCGGGTATTACCAAGTGTTGAAGTAGCTGGAATTATAACACTACCGCTTGCTACGTTGGCAGCAGCAGAAGTGGTTGTTCCGGTAAATACTTGTTCGCCGGCATCGGTAAATAATCCATTCTGATTAAAATCAATATAAACCGCTATTCTGCCACCAAAGAAATTATTCCCTGATACTATTTGTGCTACACTAATACTGTAACTTGTACTTTGATTAAAAGTTATTGGTGATAATGCTGTTTTATCAGTATAGGTTCCGGTTGCAGTTGGGTTGTTGGTAACAGGAGTTGCTACACCATTATTTAGTGCTCCAAATGTTACATTTCCAATATCTCCATTTGTAGCACTTGTTGGAGATGAAGCACAATAGCAGTTGATTGCCGGATTTTGCGTTATGAATACAACTGAACTAGTATCGCTCATTCCGCTACAAGTTATCACACATCGGTAATAAGAAGAGCTAGTTTGCGTTCCATTATAAAAATAATTGTTTGCACCACCAATAGCGGTCCATGAAATGCTGTCGGTTGAACTCTGCCATTCATAAGTCATTCCTGAACCGGAAGTTGCACCAACCAAAGATAAACCAATCACCGAACAAACTGAACTATCAATTGCAGCAGCTAAACCAGCAGTTGGAGGAGCAACACAAGGTACTTGTTGAACAATATCAATAGTATAATCTTCTGTTTCACCCCAAGCATAGGTTCCACATGGAGCTACCCCACCACCTGCACCGCCAGCTTCAGTTAAAACAACTCTGAGGCGGGTATGTCCCGGAACCGCTAAGGAAGGAATTGTTATAAAACCTGATACAGTATTACCACCCACAACATTACTAGTTGTTCCTGTAAATGCAGTTTCTCCAACATCTGTAAAATCCCCATTTTGATTATAATCTATATAAACAGCAAAATTTGCAGTAAAAAAGTTGGCACTGTTTATTTGAGTAATTGAAATCGGGTAAGTAATATTTTGTGTATACGACTGCACAGGTAATGCCGTAAAATCAGAATAAGTTCCTGTTGCGGTTGGGTTCTGAGTAGCTGGTGTTCCTACTCCATTATTGAGTGTTCCAAAATTTACATTTCCAATATCAGTATCACTGGCATTGTTGGCAGCTGAAACACAATAGCAATCGGTTGCCGCATTTTGCATCACATATACAACAGAACTTGTATCACTCATTCCACTACAAGTAAGGATGCAACGATAATATGCAGATTGAGTTAAGGAACTAGTGTAGAATGGATTACTTGCACCCACAATTGGCAGCCAGTTAAGACTATCAGTAGAAGATTGCCATTCATAACTCATTCCGGAACCGGAACTTGAACCTGTTAATGAGAGTGTAAAATCTAATCCTGTACAAACACTGCTATCAGTAGCAAGTGCAATACCAGCAGTTGGTGGAGCAACGCATGGCGGTGGTTGAACCAAAGTGATAATGTAATCTTCAGTTTCTCCGGAGGCAAACGAAGTACAAGCATCGGTAGCCGCATTCGCTCCACCTTGTTGACGAGTACGAATGCGCATACCGGTTTGCCCGCTAATTGCTGTAATTGGAATAAATACGGTTATAGAATTCGGTACATTAGCTTGGGCTGCTGCTGAAACTTGAGTCCACTCATTTACATCAAAAGTTCCGCTTTGATCGTAATCAATCCAAAGAGAAATGGTGTTATTTGCGTTTCCAACAGTAACGTTAAAACTGTATGGCATACCAATATCTAAAGAAGCTGTGTTGCTGCCAACAGGGCTGTAACTTGAATAAGATTGTCCCGTTGTAGATGCACATCCTGTAGCTAAATTAGAAAGTGAGGTTCCTGTAATGGTTACATCGTTGATACTACCTGCAGGATTACAGTTAGTGTTGTTATGCAATGCTGTTACGCAATAACATAATGTTGCAGGATTAATAGCAACCAACACAACAGAACTGGTATCGCTAACATTGCTGCAAGTAACATAACAACGATAATAAGTATTTTGTAGCGCTATTGTTGAGTAAAATGAATTGTTTGCACCGATTATATCCGACCAATTAAGACTGTCAAGAGATTCTTGCCATTGAAACGTTAATCCTGAACCCAATGAATTTCCGGTCAATCCCAAAGTGTAATTAATTCCGGCACAAATTCCAGTTGCTGAAGTGGTTGCAGTTCCTGCTGTTGGGGGAGCCACGCAAGGAGATTGTTGAGCAATTTCAATTAAGTAATCTTCTGTTTCTCCTGAGCCAAAAGTGGTACATGCATCGGTAGCATTATTAGCACCTCCACCTCCACGGAAACGGAAACGGATTCCTGTTTTACCGATTGAAGCTGTTGAAGGAATTGAAACAGTAACAATACTAGCTACATTTGCCGTAGAAGCTGCACTAACTTGAGTCCACTCAGAAGCTTCGAAGGTTCCATTCTGATTATAATCAATCCACACCGAGATTGCACCTGCTGCAGAAGAGGTAACTGAGAAACTATAAGATTGGCCCGCAAACAAAGAAGTTGTGTAATTGCCGGTATCTAAATAACTGGTGTATGAATTTCCACTTAAACCGGAGCAACCGGAATTAAGATTAGTAAATCCGGTACCAGAAATACTTATCGAATTAATAAACCCAATATTGCAACCAGGAGCCTGATGTAAATTTAAAGTACAATAACAAGTGGTAGCCGAAGAAGCTCCAGTAACTAAAACTACGTTGGTTGAATCGGTTAAACCTGAACAGGTATTTACACAACGGTAGTAATTTGAACTGCTTTGAGTAATTGAATAACTGGACGAAGTTGCTCCACTGATGACATTCCAATTTAAACTATCAGCCGAAACTAACCATTGCAATGAAGCTCCAATTCCTACCGAATTTCCAATAACCGAAACTACCTTAAGTGCGGCGCAAGTAGCACTAGGAGCTACTGAGGCAATACCGGCAGTTGGTGGGGCAACACAGGGCAATGGAGGCAACCAAGTAAAAGTTAATCCATTTGGAGGAAAGATATTTGTATTTAAAGTACAACCGGCAGTATTAACCGTTGTTGCAGTTGTAGTAAGCCAGCTGGTAGTAGTAGTTCGCATGTTTACATCAAAAGCAGTTGCGCCTTTAATTCCTACTTGACTTAAATTTGTTTGAGTTGAACCGGTTAGCATTTTACCATAAACCACTGTTATGGCATTGGATGTTTCACTTAAACGAATTTGAAAATTCAAACTATCATCGGCCACGTTATTAAAACGAGTATAGTTTTGCCACTGAATAATTAAAGTTCTATTAGGAGATGCGCCCAGTGTAGCATAACGAATTGAAGCATTGGGCTGTGATTCTAAATCACGTCCAACTCCGGCAATTACTTTTCGCATTCCTGAAGATAATGGCAATGTTAAGTTTGAATTTGAAAAATCAATTGAACCATTTCCCAAGGTTATAAATCCATTGGCACAAACACCGAACTTATCGTATACTGTATCGTTATACGTAAAATTAAATCCGATAGGTAATCCTGCACCCAACACATTGGTACCTCCTAGCGGTGAATTTGGGTCAACAAAATACTGATCGTTGGTGGTGGCATCTCCTAAGCTAAAACCTACTGTTAAAGGAACATAGGTGCCATTGCTTTGAGAAAAAATATAATTTGCTACTTGTGCGTTCAGCTTTGAGGTGGTTATCAAAACCATAGCGAATACCGCAAAAAATATCGCTTTGTAAAAATTTATTTTCATACTGATACTGTTTTAAGGGGTTAATTATTTTGAGTTAGTAATATTACTAAATTTTTTAAAATAGACCTTAATAAAGTAGAAAAAGGCTTACATGTAACAGATTTTTGGTATAAACCTGAACTTATTTATTTTAATCCATATCCTAGTAAAAATTTCGAAAGAATGGATTATTCAAAAAAATCCAAATCAAACAAACTATTTGCAGAAATAAGGTATAATAATTTAAGCTAAATGAAGGAGTAACGAGTCTATTAATAAGCCCGTATATTCTTGCCTTCCATGTAATTTATAAAGGCTATGTTCGCAACTTTATTTCCTCCGGGCGTTGGGTAATTGCCCGAAAAATACCAATCGCCAGAATTGTTTGTACAGGCTTCATGCAAGCCCTCTAAAGATTGGTAGATGACTTCTACTTCTGCTCCCAAATCAGGAGGTGTGAGCAATTCGGCAATTTTTTTTGAAATTTGATTCGGTGTAAAAGGAGCGTAAATATCCTTTACAACATTTCTGATTTTATCTTTTGGAAGTTCTTCCATGGCCTTCGCTTTTTCATATACTTCCTCAATAATATTCTCTTTAAAATTCTCCTTTAGCAACTGTATTGCAGCTTGAAATGCAATAAAATCACCTAGTTTGGCCATGTCAATACCGTAACAATCGGGATAACGTATTTGCGGGGCACTTGAAACAATGATTATTTTTTTCGGGTTTAACCGATCGAGCATTCTTAAAATACTCTGTTTTAAAGTAGTACCTCTAACAATCGAATCGTCAATCACCACAAGTGTATCGCTGGGCTTTACTACACCGTAAGTTACATCATACACATGGGCAACCATTTCATCACGGTGCATGTCGTCGGTAATAAACGTGCGCAGTTTTGCATCTTTAATGGCTAATTTTTCAATCCGCGGATGGATGGACAAAATTTTAGAAAGTTTTGCTTCATCAAGTGTTGCAGCGCTTTCCATTATTTTGCGTTGCTTTACGCTTGTAAGGTAATCTTCTATTCCCTTCACCATTCCATAAAAAGCTATTTCAGCAGTATTTGGAATGTATGAAAATACGGTGTTTCGTGTGTCGTTTTCTATCGCCTTTAATATAGCAGGGCATAAAGATGTACCAAGTTTTTTTCGTTCCTGATAGATAGCCGCATCACTGCCCCGCGAAAAATAAATTCGTTCAAAAGAGCACGCATTATGCGACTCCGATTTTCTAATCTCAATTTCCTCAATACTTGCATTTTTACGGATAATGACTGCATGCCCCGGCTTTATTTCCTTGATTTTATCGGCGCTAACATTAAATGCAGTTTGTATAGCAGGTCGTTCAGAAGTTACTACTGCAATTTCATCATCAAAATAATAATAAGCAGGACGGATTCCGTTTGGATCACGAAGTACAAAAGCATCTCCATGTCCAATTAATCCGGCCATTGCATATCCCCCATCCCATTTACGGCTGGCATCAATAAGAATTTTTTGAAGGTTAAGGTTTTCTCCGATTAAAGTTGATATCGTTTGATTGTCGTGGCCTTGCTTCTTGAATTCTTTGAAGAGCCGTTCATTTTCAACATCCAAAAAATGCCCAATACGTTCCATTACGGTAACCGTATCTGTTTTTTCTTTTGGATGTTGTCCGAGATCAACAAGTTGCTCAAAAAGCTCATCAACATTGGTAAGATTAAAATTACCGGCTACAACAAGATTTTTGGTTTTCCAATTATTTTGCCTCAAAAACGGATGGCAATTTTCAATCGAATTCTTACCAAAAGTTCCATAGCGTAAATGGCCTAATAATAATTCTCCACTAAAGGCTACATTTTTTTTGAGCCATTCGGCATCGTTAAACTTTGCAGGATTCGTTTGTTTTGCTTCTGCTAACCGATTATTAATTTTTTCAAAAATTTCTTTAATAGCATTACTCCCATTGCTGCGGTATCTACTGATGTAACGACTTCCGGGTTCGGTATCTAATTTAATATTGGCAACACCTGCCCCATCTTGTCCTCGGTTGTGCTGCTTCTCCATCAACAAGTACAATTTGTTGAGACCATAAAGCGCTGTTCCGTATTTATCCGAATAATAATTAAGTGGTTTTCGAAGTCGAATCAGGGCTATGCCACATTCGTGCTTAATGCTATCGCTCATGAGAGATTGTTGCTTGAATAAAAACGATGGTGCAAAAGTAGGGAATTTAAACCTGATTTCAGGAAATGTTTCAGCTTATTGTGTAAGCTGTTTAAATACTTCTTCCAACGATTGTTCTTCCTTTTGTAAGGTAAGAACAGCTAACTGATTGGCAACAGCAAATTGAAAAATAGTCGGTCGAATATCCTCATCCTTATAGGAGATGAGTTTCCATTGTTTTGGTGTAATTTCCTCAACTTCATTAATGCCTTCAATGCTCGTTAATTTGAGTTTCGAAACTTGCGTGTCGAACTCAACTTTTACTACTTGTTTTTTGGTACGTGTATTTTGAAGTGTTTCGGTAGTATCGTTTGCAACAATATTTCCTTTATTAATAATTATTACACGATCGCAAACTGCTTTTACTTCTTGCATAATGTGGGTACTCAACAGTACTGTTTTTTCTTTACCCACACTACGAATTAATTCACGAATTTCTGCCAATTGGTTCGGATCAAGTCCTGTAGTAGGTTCGTCTAATATTAAAACTTTGGGGTCATGAATTAGTGCCTGTGCCAAACCTACACGCTGCCGATAGCCCTTTGACAATGCTCCAATCTTTTTGTGTTGCTCAAGCTGCAGGCCAGTTATTTCAATCATTTCATGAATACGCGGCTTAGTTTTTTTTCCCAGCGAATGAATTCCAGCAATAAATTCGAGGTATTCCTTCACATACATATCCAAGTAGAGCGGATTATTTTCAGGAAGATATCCAACACATCGGCGAACTTCTATTGATTGCTCGTTTACATCATACCCACAAACTGAAACAGTGCCGGTGGTAGGCGGAATAAAGCAAGTGATAATTTTCATCATGGTTGATTTTCCGGCACCATTCGGTCCAAGAAAACCAATGATTTCGCCTTTTGCAACTTCAAAAGAAACTTCATTAAGTGCTTTTTGCTTGCCGTAAAGCTTCGTTATATTATTGACTTGAATTGACATACAAATAGAATATCAAACTATGGTTGTAACTTATTGCAGAAGTGAAATAGCTTCAATGGTCAAAGCTAATTCTTTTTCTAATTTTGGATTCTAAATTAATCATAAATAATTGATGCTATCATGACAGCTGTAGTAATAAAATCAACCGGTAGTTGGTATACCGTACTCACAGCTGAAGGCCTTAAGGTGGATTGTAGAATAAAAGGAAATTTCAGAATTAAAGATATTAAAAGCACTAATCCCATTGCAGTAGGAGATCATGTGCAATTTGAGTTTGAAAAAAGCAACACAGCTAGCACTGAATCTAACGGCATTATTCACACCATTGAGCCGCGAAAAAATTACATCATTCGAAAATCAATTAATCTGTCTCGTCAAACACATATTTTAGCAGCCAATATCGATCGTGCTTACCTCTTAGTTACCATTTCATCTCCACGAACTTCTTTAGGATTTATTGACCGTTTTTTAGTGAGTGCTGAGGCCTATCATATTCCTGTAAGCATTGTGTTTACAAAAAAGGATAAGTGGACCAATGAAGATATTGCAGGTGTTGAAGAACGAACTTCATTGTATTCAAAAATTGGCTATCCATGTTTGTCAATTTCGGCATTAAATGAATTCGATTTAAAGCAACTGAGGTTGCTTATGCAAGATAAAATTAATTTGGTAAGCGGGCATTCGGGGGTTGGAAAATCAACGTTAATAAACGCACTGGATCCCTTGCTGAATATTAAAACAGCCCAATTGTCTGAAGCGCATAATAAAGGTACACACACCACCACTTTTGCCGAAATGCATCCCTTATCATCCGGAGGATATATTATAGATACACCCGGAATAAAAGAAATTGGGGTTGTTGAAATTTTGCCTGAAGAGTTATGGAGCTATTTTCCGGAATTACGTGATCGAGTAAATCAATGTAAATACAATAATTGTTTGCATGTGAATGAACCCGGATGTAGTGTAAAGCAAGCAGTAGAAAGTGGCGAAATTGCAATCAGTCGCTACAACAGCTATTTAAGTATTTTTAATGGAGAATAATTTAAGCGCTAGTTAAATTGGTTGAATCTTAAATGAAAGCAGTTATACAGAGAGTTGCCAAAGCCAGTGTGCATATAAATACACAACTTAAAGCTGAGATCGGTAAAGGATTATTAGTTCTTATTGGTATTGAAGAAGCCGATACCAATGAAGACATAGTATGCCTCTGTTTGAAATTGTGCAATTTGCGCATATTTGATGATGCAAACGGAGTGATGAATTTATCGGTTAGAGAGGTCAATGGCGAAATTTTAGCAGTAAGTCAATTTACCTTAATGGCGAGTACTAAAAAAGGGAATCGTCCATCCTATATAAAAGCTGCCCGCCCAGAAATTGCAATTCCACTTTATCAACAATTTGTGCGACAATTAGAACAAGAACTTGGAAAAGCTGTCGCAACCGGTGAATTTGGTGCCGATATGCAAATTGAGTTGCTAAACGATGGACCTGTTACCATTTGTATTGATACAAAAAACAAAGAATAAATTATGACCTTAGCCGCTGCACAAAAAGAGGTAGATACCTGGATTAAAACGCATGGAGTGCGTTATTTTAACGAGCTTACGAATATGGCATTGTTAACTGAAGAAGTTGGGGAAGTAGCTCGAATTATAGCTCGCACTTACGGTGAGCAATCAATAAAAAAAACTGAACAAAAAGCAGAACTTAAAGATGAACTTGCAGATGTTTTATTTGTATTGATTTGTTTGGCAAATCAAACTGGGATTGATTTAACGGAGGCTTTAAAAAACAATTTGTCAAAAAAAACACTGCGTGATAGTGAGCGACATAAAAGCAACAAAAAACTACTTTAGTTTTGTTGTGCTATTTTTATATGTGTCAAATGATGCTTCCCATGCCATGCGTATAATGCGAGTAACTGATAAAGCGTAAAATCGCGTTTTGACTCAGGATGAAAAAGTTTACGTTCCCATTCCACCTTCTGGATAGAATTCAACAGTATGACCCAACGTGCATGCATTAATTTTATGAATAAAAGTGACTGGTCAACCGGCGCATTTATTGAATCGGCAAGTTGCGCAAACAATTGCTCTTTATAAGGACGAATCGTAGGATAATCTTCAGTAAGAGCAAGCTTAAACCGAATAATAGCATTGGAATGACTGTCGATTAAATGGTTGATTAATTGGATGCAATTCCAACTTCCATCTCGATACGTGTGCAAGAATTGTTCCTCGCTCCAACCATCAACAAGTTGTATAAGTTGATCTGGGAGATTTGAAATATCGTTTATCCACGCAGTAACTGACGCTTCAGATAACGCATCCGGAAAAACAAACTTTCCAATTGGGTATCTTAAACTTTCAAGATTAGAATTTTGTTCAGACATAGCGATTTTACTTAGATTCTAAAAATTTGCTTACTATTTCTTCGGCTTGACTGAACGCGTGTTCCATTTGGTCGTTTAACACAATTTCATCGAACTGCGAAGCGAGTTGCATTTCTTCACCTGCTTTATTAATTCGTCGTGCTATACTTTCAGCGGTTTCTGTTTCACGTAATTTTAAACGATTTTCGAGATGCTCAATAGAGGGAGCTTTTACAAAAACAGCTAATGCCCTACTACCGAATATTCTTTTCAAATTTAAACCTCCGTGCACATCCACATCAAAAATTACATGGTGGCCTTTGTTCCAAATCCGGTTAATTTCAGATCGTAATGTTCCATAAAAATGATTCGTGTAAACTTCCTCCCACTCTAAGAATTCATTGTTCTCAATTTTCTGTTTGAATTCATCAACCGACAAAAAGTAATAATCTTCACCTTCCTTTTCATCTTTGCGTTTGCTGCGACTGCAAGCCGAAACCGAAAATTCCAAGACCGGGAATTTGGCGAGCAGGTGCTGCACGATGGTAGTTTTGCCAGCACCTGAAGGAGCAGAAAAAATTATGAGTTTACCTTCCATACAGCTAACTATCTTTAAAGCACATTTAACAGTTGTTCTTTAATTTTCTCGAGTTCATCTTTCATTTGTACCACTATTTTTTGAATTGCCGAATCGTTTGCCTTCGAACCAATAGTGTTTATTTCACGACCAATTTCCTGAGTAATAAAGCCAAGTTTGCGTCCTACTGCATCTTCTTCGAGCATGGTTTTAATAAAATAATCGCAATGTACTTTAAGTCGAAGTTTTTCCTCAGTGATGTCCATTTTTTCAAGGTAGTAAATCATTTCCTGTTCGAGTCGGTTTTGGTCGATACGTTCCTTATTAATTAGTTCTTCAATATTTTTTTCAATTCGATTTCGAACTGCAGTAGCTCTTTCCTTGTCCAACAATTCAACCGATTGAAGCAAATTTAGGAGTGTAGAAATTCGTGAAGAAAATTCTGCTTCCAAGTTTTTACCTTCTGCCTCTCTAAATTTTGAAAATTCTTGCAATGCCAGATGAAGCGCATTTTTTAGCTCTTGCTCATCCTGTTCATTCAATTCTTCAGTCTCTGCCTTTAAAACTTCAGGAAGCTTTAAAATGTGTGTCAGCAAATCGTCAACAGGAGCTTGCAATTCTATTGCTAGTTTTTTTAACTCGTGGTAATAAGCCTTTGCAAGAGTGGTGTTGATGTTTAAATTTTTTTCGATTTCCTTTTGTTCAAAATAGATAGAAACATCCGCTTTTCCACGCTCAATAAATTTTGCACATTGCGCTCTAAGTTCCAATTCTTTGCTGCGAAACAAACTAGGCAATTTTAAACTTAGATCGATTTGTTTGCTATTTAACGAACGTATTTCAATTTGCAATGTTTTATCTTTAAATGGCAAAGAGGCCTTACCAAAGCCGGTCATCGATTTAATCATCGTACTTTTTTAGGGAACCAAATGTAAACATTTGAGTTGATTGCTGATTAATAAAATGCAACTTAGCTTCGTGTGAAAAGCAATCTTTGCCCACGAATACTTTCGTTAATAGTACCATTTTCAAAAACCACATGTCCGTTTACAAAGGTATGCGTAACCTTTGATTGAAATGAAACACCTTCAAACGGCGACCAACCACAAGCTGCCAGTACATTTGATTTAGTGACGGTCCAAGGTGAATTTAAATCCACAAGAACTAAATCAGCAAAGTAATCTTCGCGAATGAAACCGCGCTTTTCAATTTGAAATAACTCAGCTACATTGTGACACATTTTTGTTACCAGTTGTTGCAAACTTATTTTTTTTTGATGATAAAATTCGAGCATTGCAACCAAGGAATGTTGCACCAAAGGACCACCGGAAGGAGCCGTTAAATAAGTGTTTTGCTTTTCGGCAATGGTATGAGGAGCATGGTCGGTTGCAACCACATCAATGCGATTGTCGAGTAATGCTTTCCAAATTGCATTTCGATCGTTAGCCGATTTTATTGCAGGATTCCATTTAATAAAATTTCCTAAATGCTTATAATCTTCATCACAAAACCACAAATGATGTATGCATGCTTCAGCTGTTATCCGTTTTTCTCGAAGTGGTTTTGATTCAAACAAAGAAGTCTCCTTTGCAGTTGAAATGTGTAAAATGTGAATTCGGGTATTATGCTTTCTTGCCAGTTCAACCGCCAAAGAAGAAGACAAATAACATGCTTCAGCACTCCTGATCACAGGATGTTGTTGTACAGGAATTTGATCGCCAAAATTGTCTTTTGCTACTTGTAAATTTTCGCGAATCGTCTTTTCATCTTCACAATGCAGTGCAATAAGCATTTTTGATTGTGCAAACAATGCTTCTAAAGTTTCTCGATTATCCACCAACATATTTCCGGTGGATGAGCCCATAAAAACTTTAATTCCGCAAACATTTTTAGGATTTGTTTTGAGTACTTCTTCCAAATTAGTATTGGAAGCTCCCATAAAAAATGAATAATTTGCGAAAGAAGAAATAGCTGCCAATTGATATTTTTCTTCCAACAACTGCTGCGTAAAAACATTTGGAACAGTGTTGGGCATTTCCATGAAGGAAGTAATACCTCCAGCAACTGCTGCGCGTGATTCGCTCTGAATGGTTCCTTTATGGGTTAAACCGGGTTCACGAAAATGCACTTGATCATCAATAATACCGGGAAGCAAATACTGCCCGTATGCATCTATTATTCGTGTTTCGCTCGGTAATTTTTCGATTTGTTCAGTTGAAATTGTTCCTTCATAAATTTTTGTAATCAACTTATTTTGAAGCAACACACTACCCATGAAAATTTTATCCTCATTAACGATACTTGCATTTTTAATGAGAATAGGAGTCATAGAATTATTTTATTTTTTTGAATCGCATTTGTAGTACACCAAAAAATGCTTCCTTAAAAATTTTAGTACTCATTTTAGAAACACCTTCTTGTCTATCGATAAAGGTAATTGGAACTTCAACTATTTTAAATCCCAATTTATGAGCTGTGTATTTCATTTCAATTTGAAAGGCATATCCGGTAAATTTAATATCATCCAAATGTATACGTTGTAAGACTTTGCTTTTGTAACATTTAAATCCGGCAGTTGTATCACTCACATTAAACCAAAGAACAAGGCGAGCATAAACTGAAGCAAAATAAGACATTAAAATTCGTGACAATGGCCAGTTTTTCACCTTTCCTCCACGGGTATAGCGGGAGCCAATAGCAAGGTCGGCGCCTTGTGTATGACATGCTTCATAGAGTCGAACCAAATCGTCGGGATTGTGTGAAAAATCAGCATCCATTTCAAAAATATA
>DGQS01000106.1 GCA_002389785.1 Bacteroidetes bacterium UBA4408 | reverse complement strand
ATGAAGGAATTGTGATATCCAACATCTCCCCTTTAAAAGTAACAACCTTTAAAGATGAATTAGAGTTGTGCTTATCTTTTACCTTAATATAAGTGGTTTCATCATCGCAGCAGCCCTTGCTTTTCATTTTTTTGGAGCCACAACAACCTTCCTCATCGAAGGTATCAAATAAAGAAATATTTTTTAGTTTCCCACCACAATAATGCATTTGAAGATTTACCCCGCTAATTAAAGTGGTGTAAACAAAAAGCAAGGCGAAGACTAAAATTCTTTTCATTATATGACGAATGTACAAAATTCGATTGAGATAAAAAAATGACCTTAATTAGGCTTACTGCATAAAGCATTTGTTGCCAATTAGTTGTACTGACGAAAGAGGCCGAGTTACACATCTCCCCTTATTGCAAGTTGATTTGCCATTCTGAACCGTACCTAATTATACCTACACATCAGAATACAGCATTTGTCGGCACTTGTCGGTAGTTAGCGCCTAAATCAGTAAAGCGTGTCAAAACACAGCCGTTACTTTACGCTAAAATCGAAAAACTTTAGAAAAGATTATAAAACAAATGAAAAAAATTGCAATGAACGTCAAAAATGCGGAAAGCGTAAAATACACTTGTTGCACCTTTGTTTTTGTAAACGATAAGTGTCAATACCGTTCAATAAGGTTCAATGCGTTCGGGAATCGGCAAACAGTAAAATACAGTAAACGACCTTTGAATTTTTAAACGTAAAATACAATAGCCATGAAAGAAACGAAAGAAGAAAAAACAGAGCAAAAACAAACCAGAAGTAAAACCGATAAAGGCTTATCAGGAACAGATGCCGAAAAAGGTGTTTGGGAAAAAGCAGCAGATACAATTGCCGAAGACAATAAATTAATGGGGTCGGTATTAAAACTTGTACTAAGTCCAATCACTTTGCTTGTGGGTGTTGGTTTATTGATCTATGCCTTTATTAAATTAAAAGGACAAAAAGAGGAAATAGAAAAATTGAAAGCAGAAAACCTCAAGCTAAAGGAAGACTACACGGAGCTTGAAGATGATCTTGAAAAAGTAAAGAAAAAGTATAAAAAAATAAAAGTGTTATCGGAAACAGAAACGGAAAATCCGCATTTGGGAATTGGGCTCAATGCTATTAGAGATGTTATACCAATAGCGCAACCGGAGAAAAAGAAAACATATGAAACCGCTTATTTATAAAACGAAAGAAATGGAAAATAAACTTATTGTAAAACGCTATAAAATACCGGAAGATCTTCTGATGGATATTTTGCGCATTCTGTTTGGTAACAATGTCAAGCATAAAATTATTGGGATTCAGGAGCGACAAAATATTGTATTGCTAAATGTGAATTTTGATTTGAACTCTAATAAGAATAGAGAAGCAAAAGAAAATATGGAAGGCATAATAACTGATTATAGCGAATATATGAAAGGTTTGCTTGGCGATACAGTTTTGATGTTGGATGAAGAGGATGATGAAAGCGAATATTAAACCGATTAGAATTTAAAAAGAATGGAAAGCACCTGTTTATATTGCGGAGGGCATTTTACGGCAATACGGTCGAGCAAAAAATATTGCAGCGATAACTGTAAGCAAATGGCATACTTTAAAAGAAATGGCTTGGTGCTTTCGGGAACAACGGAAGTAGAACCAAGTTTGCAAGTTCCTGTAGTTACCGTAAAGCCTGTTACTACTAATGAAGTTAGCGTAAAATACGATAAGGAAAAGGATACCGTAAAATACGGTAATGAAGAATTTACCGTAAAATACGATAAGGATGAACAAAGTGAATTTGAATTTGTACCGCTGGCGGATGCAGAAAAAGAAGAAACCGAAATAGCAGAATCGAATAATGTAAGAGAGATTGAAAAGGAAACTCAAAAAGTTGAACCGATCAAAAGTTCTTTAAATATTGAGAAAGAACAAAAAGATGAAAACGAACCTCGTTATAAATGGATCAACAGTAAACTCATTGGTTTAATTGAAAAAAAATACGAGCAAAACTCCGGAGGTATTAAAACAAAAGAACCTTTTGATTATTGGCAATACGAAGATGCGAAACGGATTGTTTGGGTAAACACTCGCTTTAGATGCTTAGCTGAAGGATTAATAAAGCTAAGTAATTATAGCCGCATAGACCAGCACACCTTGCTTTGCATAACGGATGCATTTAAGAGATTGGTCACAAGTACTACATTTAATAGGCTACCAAATGATTATCCCTTTAAGGAATTAATTATTGAACTCTTTCTCGGACTAAATAAAACACTTGAAGAAAAGAGGCATTTTAAAATGCTTGCTTTCAAATTAACAAAGGAAAGAAAAGCACAACTGATTTGCATTAGGCATCAATTAATGCTTCACACACTGGAAATAAAATTTTCTGAAATAGATTTTATCGAAGATAAACCGCATCAAGAAAAAGTACAGCAATTAAACTCCGTTAAAAATGAAACAGAAAAGAAGAGTGATTGGAGATACAAATACGAAGCATTAAAGAAACAAGGATTATTAAAAAGTCAACAACAAAATAAAGCCGCATAATATGAAGCAGAAAATAAAAATCAGGTCGCCTTGTTAAATTTTGGGATAATAAACTATACAGGGGAAAGCTATATAATCAACCTAAAAATTGGGCAAACTTAGGGCGATTTGGGGGCATTTCTTTATTCCAAAAGATGTACGTAAATTAGCTATTGTATTGATAATCAATATAATGTAAAGTAAAAATAAGTGTTGAACGAATTGCGGGAAAGCAAAAAGAGAAATGAAAAGTGAGAGCGAAAATAACAAAGGATTAACCGTTGAAAAACTAAGAATGATAAAAGGTTATGAAAGTGTGAGTGATGAACAAGCAAACAAGATTGTATTATCAATCAAAAAACTGGCTGTTCTTTTATGCGAACATCTTTCAAAATTAAAAAAGAAAAATGAGATGGATGAATCAGGTGAAGCAAAAATAATTTTGTTGAATACTGAGAATGATGTTTCGGAAATTGAATACAGAAAACAAGCATAAAAAATTATTTAAATAGAAAGGAGGCAAAATGACAGAAGAACAAATAATAGCAAATCGGTTTGGACGCTTTGGTAAAAGGGAAGTAAAGCAATCCACATCCAATTTAGCGGTAATGTACACAAGGGTTTCCGGCAAAGGGCAGTTTGATAAAAACGAGTCTTTGGAAACTCAGCGAAAATCAATTGAAGAGTATGCAAAGCGCAATAATCTCACAATTGTTTCAGCGTTTGGTGATACTTATGAAAGCGCAAAAACTGATGCGAGAAAAGAGTTTCAACGAATGCTGAGTTTTGTGAATACAAGCAAAGGAAAAATAAGTACCATCTTGGTTTATAAAATGACTCGCTTTAGCAGAACAGGAGGCAAAGCAATTTCTATTGCTGATGAACTAAGAGAAAAACATGGGGTTCATATTAAAGCAGTAACAGAACCAATTGATACTTCTAATGCAAGTGGTGTTTTATTTCACGATATGCAATTGTTGTTTGGGAGATGGGATAATGATCAACGAAAGCAAGTTGCAATGGCAGGAATGAAAGCCAAATTTGAAAAAGGAATTTGGGTTGTGAAACCACCACAGGGTTATGATATAGTGCGAACAAGCGGTGAACGTAAAATTGTAGTGAATGCAGATGGAAAGAAAATTAAAAAAGCATGGGAATGGAAACTCATGGGTATGAAGAATGAAGAAATTATTTCGAAGCTTCAGGCTATCGGTGTAAAAATGTACAAACAACAATTGCATAAAATTTTCATCAACCCTTTTTATTGCGGATTAGTATCACACGGAATGCTGAATGGGAAAGTAGTTGAAGGAGTGCATGAAAAAATGATTTCTAAAGAAACCTTTATGAAAGTGAATGAAGTGATTTCTTCTTCGCCTAAATTCGGAGTACCTCATAAAGCAGAAGATGTAAATATTCCGCTAAAGGTTTTCATTAAATGCTCGGATTGTAATCAGCCCTTTACAGGCTACATTGTAAAGAAGAAGAACTTATACTACTACAAATGCAGAACAAACGGCTGTAAGTGCAATAAAAGCGCAAAGGAAATGCACCGTTTGTTTTCTGAAGAGCTTGAGAAATATGAAGTAAAACCTGATTTGACCGAAGCGATCAGAATTGAATTGGAAAGCACCTATCATGAGATGAATAAAGATTCGGTTGAAAAGGAAGTGATCCTTAAGGCGAGAATTGTCGAACTAACCAAAGATATTGAAACGCTTGAGGAGAAGCATTTCATAAAAGAGGAGATGCCCAAGGAAACCTACGACCGTTTTAGAGTAAAATACACTAAGGAATTTGATAAAATCCGAAAGGAAATGGCGACTTGTGGGATTTCCATTTCGAACCTAAAAGAAATGATAAATGAAGCAATAATTCTTTGCCGAAACCTGCGCCAACTGTGGCAAGATGGCGGTATTGCAATGAAAGAAGGATTGCAACACTTACTCTTTCCTAACGGTTTGGTATATGACAAGAAAAATGGGGCATTTCGAACCTCTGAAATCAACTTTATAATTGCACAAATCGCCCGACACACGGGCGATTTGGCTTTAATAAAAAAGGGACTTAGTTCTCTTTTTGAGCCTAAGTCCCTTTCAGCGGAGAGGGAGGGATTCGAACCCTCGATACCCTTGCGAGTATACAAACTTTCCAGGCTTGCTCATTCGACCACTCTGACACCTCTCCTACTGAAAATTTGGGGAGGCAAATGTAAAAAATTAATTGGTATAGCAGTCTTTTGCACTTATTCGGTTAACTCTCCACGTAAGGATTGGGTTAGGTGCTTTTCAATTTGCTTGCGTGTAAGCTTCTTTCCCAGCAAATACATTAGTTTGGCTACCGCTGCTTCGGTGGTTATATCTTTACCACTTACCACCCCTATTTTAGCTAAACCTTCACTGGTTTCGTAAGCGCCTTGTTTTACAGTGCCGGCATTGCATTGAGAAACATTGTAAATTAAAATACCCTTTTTAGAAGCTGCGTCTAGCGCATCAATAAACCATTCGGAATTTGGTGCATTACCGCTTCCAAATGTTTCGAGCACCACTGCTTTTAAATCTTTGGTAGCAAGTATGGCATCGACCACATTTTTAGAGATCCCCGGAAAAATTTTAAGTATGGCAATGTTTGTGTCAAAATCAAAACTTGCTTTCATTTTTAAGGCCGAAGGTTTTTGAATCCGCACATAATTGTATTTTATACTTACCCCGGCTTCGGCTAATATGGGGTAATTGGGCGATTGAAAGGCGTCGAAATGTTCGGAGTTGAATTTGTGCGTGCGGTTTCCGCGATACAGCTCGTATTCAAAATAAATAGCTACTTCGGGTACAACCGGTTTACCCTTTTCTTTTGCAGCAGCAATTTCTATTGCAGTGATAAGATTTTCCTTGCCGTCGGTGCGAATCACTCCAATAGGCAATTGCGAACCTGTTAATATAACCGGCTTTGCTAAGTTTTCGAGCATAAAACTTAGTGCTGAAGCTGTAAAAGCCATGGTATCAGAGCCATGCAATATTACAAAGCCATCGTATTTGCTATAATTTTCCTGAATAATTTTAGCCAGTTTTACCCAGGTAGCCGGCTCCATATTACTTGAATCGATAGGAGGAGAAAATGAAATTGATGACAAATCAATGTCGAATTTTTCGAGTTCGGGTACTTGCTTTTTAATGTGAGCAAAATTAAATGGTACCAGTGAACCGCTTTTCTCATCTTGCTTCATACCAATGGTTCCACCGGTGTAAATAAGTAAAACTGATGAAGTGTTTGCCATAATTTGCTTTATATACCAAATATTAATTGAGCATTCTTTGTAGTAATTTCTGCCACTTGTTCAAGCGAACAGTTTTTTATTTCAGCCACCTTTTCGGCGATGATACGAATGTAGCCACTTTCGTTTCGCTTGCCACGATGTGGTGCAGGTGCAAGATAAGGTGAATCGGTTTCTAAAACAATTCTTTCGAGGTCAATTTCCTTCACAACTTTATCCAGTCCCGAATTTTTAAATGTAACCACGCCTCCAATTCCCAAGTAAAATCCTAGATCAATTACTTTTTTAGCCTGTTCACTGTTCCCGCTAAAACAATGAAATATACCTTTTAGGGCATTGACTTCATTGGGTTCACAAAATTCACGCATAATAGCATAAATCTCGTCAAAGGCATTTCTACAATGAATTGAAATAGGTAAATTTAACTCAATCGCCCATTTAATTTGTGTTCGAAATGCTTGTTTTTGCTGCGCTACAAATGTTTTATCCCAGTACAAATCAATACCAATTTCACCTACTGCAACATATTTTTCAGCAAACAATAGCTTTTTAATTGTAGCCAATTCTTGATCCACGTTTTCATTAACTGAACATGGATGCAGTCCCATCATGGCAAAACAATTCGCAGGATACTTTTGCACCAATTGCTTCATTGGTTCAATAGAACTTGTATCAATGTTGGGAAGGTAAAATTTTTGAATCCCCAAATGCATGGCATCGGCAATCATTTGATCACGATCGTTATCAAATTCTTCGACGTAAAGATGTGTATGCGTATCAACTAAAATCATTCTGCAAAAATAGAAAAAGACTCATGTGTGGGATTTTATATTTTTGTTGCAGCGTTTGGGAAAACAACTTGTACTTGTTAAAAGCATCATTGAGCTAAACATCTCATATCTTAAAATTGATTGTTGGTAAAGCGGTACTGAAGTATTTAAATTTATTGGTTTGTAAAATACACTTCGAATATGAAAAAAATTTTGATTATCCGTTTTAGTTCCATCGGCGACATCGTGCTTACTTCACCGGTTGCGCGTTGTTTGAAACAGCAGTTGAAAGAGGTTGAAGTGCATTACTTGTGCAAAAAATCATTTGAATCAATCGTTGCCTTAAATCCTAACATCGATAAAGTATATAGCATCGAAAAAAGTATTGACGAAGTAGTACCTCAACTTAAAATGGAGCAATACGATTACATAATAGACCTCCATTATAATATTCGCAGCGTTTTAGTGAAGATGAAACTTAACCGTCCTTATGGAACTGTTCGAAAGTTAAATTTTAAGAAATGGTTCTTGGTATTTTTTAAATCGAGAAAATTAAAAAGCAAACACATTGTTGATCGTTATTTGGAAGCAGCTAAAAAAACGGGTATTGTAAATGACTATAATGGTCTCGATTTTTTTATTCCCGCTAAGGATGAAGTTAACTTAAGCACCTTGCCTTTGAGCCATCAACAAGGATTTATCGGATTTGTAATTGGGGCAAAACATTTTACGAAACGCTTACCCAAGGAAAAGATTGTTTCTGTATGCCGTCAACTAACAGCGCCCATTGTATTACTCGGCGGAAAGGAAGATAAGGAAGTTGCGGACTATGTTGAGAAAGAAATTGGAAGTAAAATTTATGTTGCGTGCGGAAATTATTCTTTGCAACAATCTGCTTCCTTAGTAAAACAGGCACAAAAGATAATTACCCACGACACCGGTTTAATGCACATTGCGGCCGCTTTTAAAAAGGAAATAGTATCGATTTGGGGAAGCACCGTTCCCGAATTTGGCATGTATCCTTATCTGCCAAAGGGATCAACACAGGCAAAAATAGTTGAAGTTAAAAATTTATCGTGCCGACCTTGTTCAAAAATTGGCTTTACAAAATGTCCCAAAGGTCATTTTAACTGCATGCAGCTTATAGATGAAAAGTTGGTTCTAGAATAAGAAAATACGGACGAAATAATTTAAGCAAGTCAAAAAAATCAACTCAACTAAACAATGCTTTTAATTCGGTAGCATCGTTCGGTTTCATGCGGCCGGCTAAGATTAAACTCAATTGCTTACGTCTTAATGCAGCGTCATAGCGCATTTTTTCTGTTTCTGTTTCAGGAATTAATTCAGGTACAGTAATCGGATTTCCTAATTGATCAACCGCCACAAAGGTATAGATGGCTTCATTGCATTTAACTTTTTCGCCAGTTACATGGTTTTCAACCGACACTTCAATAAATACCTCCATGGATGTTGAAAAGGCACGTGAAACCTTAGATTCAATAGTAACTATATCTCCTAACTTTATGGGTTGGTTAAACGAAACATTATTCACCGAAGCAGTTACCACTACTCGTCGGCAGTGACGATGTGCCGAAATAGCACTGCATATATCCATTAGATGCAAGAGCCTACCTCCCATTAAATTACCTAATGTATTGGTATCGTTCGGTAATACAATCTCAGACATTACTGCCAAGGTTTCTTTTGCAGTTCTTGTTTTTGCCATCTTTTTTAAATTTTTGCGCAAAGGTAAACTAAAACTTAATAACGCAACGGCTACTGAAAGTCATATTTAATTAGCTTTGCAAAAAATACATGTATGGAACTGGAATACATCAAAGCATTGCACATTATCTTTGTTATATGTTGGTTTGCCGGGCTTTTTTACATCGTTCGGCTCTTTGTATATTTTGCTGAAGCAGAGACTAAACCTGAACAAGAGAAGGTAATTTTGCAAGGGCAATTTAAAATAATGCAGCGCAAACTTTGGTACATTATTACCTGGCCTTCCTTAATTGGAACCTGGGTGTTTGGCTTATGGATGGCGATTGAGATGTATGGTTTTGTTTATCCTGCCTGGTTGGTTTTAAAAATTGCTTTTGTATTTGGGCTAACCTTGTATCACTTGCAGTGTGGATTGATATTGAATCAACAAAAAAACGATGTGGTGAAATACTCGGCATTTAAATTACGTATGTGGAATGAGGTTTCGACCTTATTTTTAGTTGCGATAGTGTTTATTGTAGTTTTAAAGAGTACCCTCAATTGGGTGTATGGTATAGTTGGGTTGATTTTACTGGGAATATTGTTAATGCTTGCCGTAAAAATATACCGTAAACTAAGAATGCGAAAAGAAAAGAATTAGATTATTTCGCTTTTTAAATTTGTTACATGAATCTTTGAATTAGTAATATAAAATCACTTAAAAAAAAAGCGCTTCGAAAAACCGAAGCGCTTTTTGCTTTTTCAAATAGATTCTTTAGTGAATTTTCACCAATTTGTACATCCAGTGCTGTTGTGAAGAGTTTATGTGTACAACGTACACCGAAGGAATCCATTCCTGCGTATCAATTTCTAATACTGCTTGATTAATTCCTTCCTTACGGTAAATTATACGCCCTGTAAGATCCGAAACAAACACAGTGTAAGGTAGCCTTCCGTTGGTTTTAATTTTGAACATTTGCTCAAATGGATTTGGAAAAACCTGGGGTATATTGAAAAGGTCCTTAACATCGCCCATTCCAATCAGTACCGAAAGGCTGGTAACGATAATACTATCACATCCATTACTTGTTTGAAAAGTATCGGAATAATATCCGCTTACATGTTGATAAGCACCACCTAAATAAATACTATCACCTTGAAATATAACGGCATTTACAGTATCGGTATAAGATGGCAAAAGTGATAAGGTAACTGTTACCGTACTGTCGCATCCATGCATGGTAGCAAGCTGATCGATATAAACACCTGCGGTACTTTGGTAAACACCGCCAATTAATATACTATCGCCTTCGCATATACTTTGTGATGCTGTTGAACTTGCTGCTTGCCACACAAATAACTGTGAAATAACTACACTATCGCACCCATGTGACGATACCAAAACATCCGTAAAAGTTCCGGGATTTTGTTGATAGGCACCTTGCAAGTAGATGCTATCGCCCTGACAAATATTTACATTCGTATTCACAATACTAACCGCATATTGGGTAACGGTTGTGATTACAGTACTATCACATCCATGAATGCTTGTAAAATGTTGTGTATACACTCCCGGAGTACTTATAGTAACACCTCCAACAATAACGCTTTGTCCTGTGCAAAAGCCGGTAGCTGCAGCTAAGTTATAACTTGGATACAATGCTAAATTGGTATTCACAATACTATCGCAACCACCAATACTAAGCAACGAATCAAGATAAGTTCCTGCTGTTTTGCGCCAAGCATTTTGTAAAAATATACTGTCGCCATTGCAAATAAAACGGTTAACTGTTTGGTTTGTAGGAGGTGATACAGAAACTAAAATAGAATCAGTTGAGCAAATTGTACCTGCTGCGTTGCACTCTACCAGTTTTAGTTTATGTATTCCGGTAAAAGACCAATTCACATTTACTGAATTGGTGCCGAGCCCCGAAGTAATTGTTCCACCGGTAATGGTCCAGTTGTAAGTATTGCCACTATGCGCCACAGATATGTAATTGTTATTAAACACTGTGCTGTAACACAAAGCTGTGGCTCCTGCTATATTAGTAATAAAATTATCGATATCGATATCCATGTTTACTACTATACCAAATTTATTGCCCCAAGCGCCGGAAGCACCTTTCATTCTGAGGTATAATATATGCTTTCCACTAAGCACAGGAGAAGGAATATTTCCACCTTTTATGCTTTCTAAAGCAGAATTAAAATTGCCATCTAAAGCAAGCATGGGAGTAGCATTTCCAGGACCCGGATCGGTATCAAAAAAATATTCGGCAGCAACTACTTTAATTGGTCTAACTGTTAACAGATTGGGCGTTATTTCAACGATGGTACTGAATACACTGCTCCATTTGTTTTGAGCATCTTTCACCCGAAGGTTGAATTTGTGCACCCCTGCTGAAGGTATAGCTATTCCCGACTTTGTAACGGATTCAACAGCTTCATCAAAGGCCCCATCGTAAGCTAATAAAGTAGTTCCATTTCCCTGACCAGGATCAGTATCCCAAAAACATTCTCCGGCGGTTATTTTTATTAAACGGGTGCTTACCAAATTAGGGGTAATATCAACTAGCTTAGTAAATACCGGTCCCCAATGATTTTCAGCATCGCGCACCCTAATATTCATGGAGTGAATTCCAACAGAAGGTAAGGTAATACCGGATTTCACTGCTGTTTCCAAAGCTTCATCAAAAGCTCCGTTAAAAGCAATCATTGCAATTGCATTGCCTTGGCCCGGATCAGTATCCCAAAAGCATTCAGCGAGTGTAACTTTAATGGCACGCTTGGTAACGCTCGCCGGATTAATATCGACAACCGTACTAAAGGTTTGGCTCCATTTATTTGCTTGATCGCGCATCCGCATATTTAAGGTATGCACACCCACAGTAGGGAGCGCAGAAGTATTAGCAAACACTTGCTCTATTATACTGTTAAAGTTGCCATCAGAAGCAGCCATAGGAGTAGCCAAACCCTTGCCGGGATCTGTATCCCAGAAATACTCAGCTCCACTTATTTTTTGTGCATAATTGCTTTGTGTAAAGCAGCAAACAAGCAGCAGCAAAATAATGCGTTTATAATTTGTTTTCATAGTTTATATCTTAAAACAAATTACTACCTGTCGTATCCACTAGCTTTCACATTCAAAGTATTACCGGAGCGAATATTAAATGGAAAAGCAACAGAATAAATGCGTGCTCCACCACTGTGCAAAGGGAAATAATTGGCCAATGAATAGGAACCTCCGTAAGCACCAGCATCACCAACAGTTAAATCCAAATCGTAAAAAGGATTAGCCGGATTACCTCCATCAATAGCTAAATTGCCGGGATTTAAAACGCCGGTAAGTAAATTAATTCCGACAGTTGAATTAGTGGTATTATTTCCTGAAAAGGTTAAATTTCCTGATATTGCTGTATTAAAGCCATTATCAATATGATTGTAATAAGCATTTGCTTGACCATTTAAATTAACAACGTAAATTCCGTATTTAGTTCCACTATTGAATGCATCAATTACGTTATTCATGATCTCAACGATAGCATTACTAGGAACTGATGATATAAATAAGCCATAGTTTGAAAAATTATATAATTCTCCATAAATAGTGTTGTTATAAATAAGATTAGCAATTGTAGTATTAGGGAAGGTTAACATATAAATTCCTGCATACTGATGTATAATAAAATTATTTTTGATATAAGCGATAGAAGCACTTGAATTCCAATACACAGAAGATACTCCGTTTACGTTTCCTTTTATTGTATTCCCTATAATATATACGGTATCGTTCTGAAAACTAGAACTATTAGCAACAGTTAAAACTTCAGAAGCTGAACTCCCGCCATTGTTAAGGTTGTTCCCAATAATACTTCCTGAACTTATGTAAACTCTTCCGCCAAGCATTGTACAACCGGCTATGGTAGTGTTAAAGTCAACAGTATTGAGATAGATACCTCCGTTACTTAAGTAGCAATCTAAAATATTAACAGTTGTAGTTTTATTTGATCCGGATGAAGTTCCTGCATTAATGCTACCCGATAAATTTTTCATGCCAATAATGGAAATTTTTCTACCAACCCCTGAGTTAATAGTATAGGTTCCTTGAACTACAAAAAATGTATCGTTTTCATAGCTCAATAATTCAAGACTTTTATTGATGGTAATGTTTTCAATCCAGGGAATATTTCCTGCACGATTACGAATTAAAATTCTGTCACCATCAACGGATGCACTAATGGCAGCTGATATAGAGGGATAAGCCGGAGTGGTTCCAAATTCTTCAACAACCAAGTCGGCTGCATTTATTGATTTCGAAAATAAGCTTGCTGCAAAAAGCAAAGCGCAAAGTAATTTGTTGGTTCTCATTTTTAAATTCTAATTATTAGTTAGTGGAAGTTTATTGAACAAAGATAAAAATTGAATCGGCTTGGTATAGTATACTGCACTATAAAAGCCAAGTTGGAAAGATAAGACCTATTTAATCAGTTACTTTATAAAACTGGTAGCAATTTTTGCTGACATCAAACTGAGCGGAATACTAGGACCAGGATGCACACTTCCGCCACAAAAATAAAGGTTCGCAATGTCCTTTGAAAAATTAGCATGTCGCAAGAAAGCAGCAAATTTGTTGTTGGACGCATTTCCATAAACAGCCCCAAATGCACTGGAGGTGCGAGCTTCAATAACCCGCGGTTCAAACACAATTTCACACTCGATGTATTGACGTATATCGGTTTTAAGTATACGGTTTACCTTTTTTATGATGTTTTCGCGCGTTGTTTCAATGAGTTTATCCCAATCCTGTCCCTGATTGTTAGGAACATTAATCATGGTAAACCAGTTTTCGCAGCCGGGAGGTGCATCTTCAGGTACATGTTTAGAGGAAATGTTGACGTAAATTGTTGGATCCTCATAAATGGTTTTATCGTTGAAAATGGTTGAAAATTCTTTTTCGTAATTGTCGCTGAACAAAATATTGTGCAATCCCAATTGTTTAAATTCGTGTTTTATTCCCCAATAAAATACCATCGCCGAACTTGATTTTTCCTGACGTAACGTACGTTCAGGCTTTTTTGCATTTGGAATTAATTTATGGTAAGTATTGTAAACATCCATATTACTAATCACCACATCAAATTTTTCGACACCTGCATCGGTACGCACGCCGGTGGCTTTATTATTTTCGATTACAATCTCTTTAACAGGAGATGAAAAGCGATACTTTACTCCAATGTCGTTTCCTAATTTTACCAATGAATCGGTAATTGCAAACATACCACCTACCGGTATAAATGCTCCCATGTTTATTTCAAGATGCGGAATAACATTAAGTGTAGCCGGCGCCATATAAGGGCTGGATCCATTATAAGTGGCATAGCGATTAAAAATTTGCACCACTTTGGGATCAACAAATTTAGCTGCGTTGGCCTGATGCATGGTTTTAAAAGCCTGCAACTTTCCAAAATTGGCTATACCTTTTGCAACGCGTTTGGTAAAATAGTTTTTTACTTTGTGCAAGGAATTATGTAAAAAAACGTCTGCTGTAAGATGGTATTTTTGCTCAACATCGGTTAAATAATCAATTACAGCTTGTTCCTTTACCTTTGTCTTAGCAGCTATTTCTTTGGCAATTTTTTCTTTGGTATGATAGCCTTGAATAATGGTACCATCTTCAAAAAAATACTGGTACACCGGATCGAGGTGTATATAGTTAAAATAGTCTTTGGGATTTTTCCCGCTAAGGGTAAATAACTCATCTACATTTTGAGGCATGGTAAAAACTGAAGGCCCCATGTCAAATCGATAGCCTTTTATAGTTTCCTGCGAAAGTTTACCTCCCGGAAAGGCATTGGCTTCAAAAACAGTAACCTTATAGCCCTTGTTGGCCATGCGAATGGAAGCTCCAATTCCGGAAATACCGCAACCAATAATGGCGCAAGTTTTAGCGTGTGACGACATACAAATTAAATTGATGATGAGTAAAAAATCGGGTGCAAATATAAGTCATAAAAAAAGGATTGCTTCATGAGAAAAATCATGTACACAAGCAAAGCGTAAATGCCATTTAAGAACCAGGCAAACAAGCTAATTTGTTGTTAGAAATTGAAACTTGTGAAGTAAATTATTTTATGAATGCAGGCTAATAGTCTGAATTATGAATTACTTCGACTGTTAAAAAAATTATAATCCGTTGCCGGTATGTGCTCGTGAATTCCAAAATTTCGGGCCATGGTAACAATTTGTCCTCGGTGATAGGTGCTATGATTAATGATATGCAGGATATATTCGTAGCGACTTAATTGATTTTTCGCCCAGGGCATATCTAAATGCAATTTTGCCAGAAGTTGATCTTCTGAAAAAGAGGAAATTGATTTATGCATCTCTTCCGATTGGGTTTTTATTTCGTCCAGAATGCGTTCAACTTCGTTTTCAAATACGGTCCAACTAAAAGTTGAAAGATCCTTTTCGCAAACAAATGCTAACCAAAATTTTTGCGTCCGCAAGATATGTTGCAAAGTATAATCAATGCTGGTGAAACTGGAAGGCATTTGTTGGTACAGCAACGGTGTATCAAGACTCTGTAACCAAATAACAATATTTTTATTTGCCCACCAATTAAAGGCTGCGTAGTTATCAATTAGTTTTTTTAATCCCATAATTTTAGTTAAGCGGTTAAATTAAAAGGAGTATTATTTTGGCGAATATCCAAACCTATTGATGAAAAAGTGAGCTCTTGCATAAAATTAAAATCGCATAGGCAAAATTTACAGCGTGTAAATCACCCTACCTGTTGAATTTAGTAAACACTAGATTCTGCATCGGAAATCATCCTTGTTCAGCTACTCCCCTTCCTCTAACTCTTTTAAAATTTTATTCACGTCTTCCTCTGTGGTACTCAATTTTGCTTTGCAAATTTTAATAAGCAAGGCAGCACGTTTTACTTTTTGCGAAAGCTCATCCACACTTATTTCGCCATCTTCAATTTCGCTTACAATCGTTTGCAATTCGGCAAATGCCTCTGTATAGCTGGGTTTATCGCTCATTTTATTCATTTATATTTGTTACTGTACTGATTATTTCTCCCTTCATTACCAAAGTTTTTATTTCATCGCCTTGCTTTAAAGTGCGCGTACTTTTTACTGATTTTCCATTCAACAAAGTAATACTATAGCCTCTTTTTAATACATTCATTGGGTTAAGAATAGCTATATTTTTCTCGATTGAATTTAGCGCTGTGTTATTAATCTGAAGCTGATTTTTGGAAATAGCATTTATATTTTTCGACTCTCTTCTCAACGATTGTTCATGTTGTAAAACCATCACCTTAGCTGTTTTATACAGCACTGATGTCAGTTGCATGAGTTCATGCTTTGCACCAACACTTAGTGAACTTCCTTCTCTTTTTAACCTATCGTTCAACGCATCTATAGCATCCCGTCGGTATTTAAATACAAAATTGGCATGCAGGGTAATTCCCTTCACTTCGGCCTTTAATAGTTGCTTGTTGTTCTTAAGTGTGTTTTCGGTAAGGGAAGTAAATTGTTTCAATTGGTTTTTGAAATTACTTTTTTCCTGTTGCATTAATTGAGAAGCAAAATCAGTAATTACCTCCACTGCATTTTCGATGGGTACCGAAAAATTATGAAATTTTTGAAGTAAAAATTCTGCCAATTTTGTTGGGGTTATTTCATTGGTATGCGACACCAATTCAGCAACCGTCT
>DGQS01000244.1 GCA_002389785.1 Bacteroidetes bacterium UBA4408 | reverse complement strand
TTTGAATATTTTTTTCATGATTTTTTTAGCTTGATTGTTTATTTTTATTTGGTTGAATGAAAGGAGATGCTTAGTCCTGCTTGAAAATTAATTCCGGGCATTGGTCGCCAGGCAATAATTTGATACTGTTTATTTAAAATATTGTTTATTTCGAAAAAAGCAGAAATACCGAATTTGTTGAATACCACCAGTTGCGCAACACGTATTCCATCCAATTGATAAGGATTCAAATAACTTGTGTTTTCATTGTTAATAAAGCGTTTTCCGCAATAAGTATGTAAATAGGAAACTGAAAATTTTTGGTACTGAATGGTAGCTACTACTTTGTACAAATGGATGGGTACATAAAACAATTGCTTGCCATAAGTGGTATTTACAGCCTGTTGCGACTTATCAATGCTTATGGTGTATGAATACGATGGCTTTAATTCTACGCTAAATTTCTTTCGTTTATAGCTAATAGCAGTTGATGCTTCTACACCATGTGCTTCAACTTTACTAACATTTTGAGGTGTCCAAATTCCATCGGAACCGGGCTGCCATACAATCATGTTGTTTAATTTGCTCAAAAAAAAGTTAGCCCTGCTTTCAAATTTGAACTTGTTTTTATCAACTGTTGAACTAATTCCTGCATCACCACTCCAACCACTTTCGGGGATTAATTGCCTATTACCTTTAGCTCCTTGCTCCGTCCAAAATAAATCGTTAAAGGTTGGAACCCGGTAATTTCTAGAAATAGTAGCACTCAATTTTAACCATGAAAAAACTAATTTTTCAGTTCCCAAACTTGGGGTGAATGGAACACCCGTTGTTCCAAAATATTCTTTTCGTAGCGAAAGCCTGCTTTTCCAGCTTTTGTTTTTAGAAATAAAACAGAGTGCTCCAAATCCGGCAATACGCTGTAAATAGGGGTTTGTGCTGCCATATCCATCACTCAATGCTTCTGAATAATTATAGAGCCCACCGAGTTCTACTTGCAACTGTGAGGTAAGTTCAAAAATATCTTCTAGCTCAACAATGCTTGCTTTTGATTTACTCTTTTCGTCGAGCGAGGTGCTTATATCAGTAAATTCAATACTTTCGTCAAAATATGCGAGCCGCGCACTGAGTTTATGTCGCTTCATGCCTGCGTTCCATTCAACAGTCGTGCGGTAAAATTTATCAACTTGGGCTTGTTGTCCGGGCTTACTAACTATGGTAGCCGGGATTTGACGTTGATTATTTTGATACCAGAATCGTACACTTATTTTTTGATTTTTGCTTGGTCGTATATAGCTTTCAAACAAGGCACCCTGTTGCTCAAGTGCTGCATTTTGTTGATGTTGCTTTGGTTTATCTTGTACAGCAGTATTTACAAACTGGAAATTATTTTCGGCACTGTGATTAAATAATCGCAACTTACAAGCTACTATGTTATTGCTCCAGGCAACTTTAATACTTTGTTGATACTCTTCAAAACTTCCCACTGATGCGCTTATCGTACTTTCAAAACCTTGATTAAAAAGTGCTGCATTTGTAAGCAAGATAGTTCCTCCAACCGATCCACTACCATACAAAGCTCCTGAACCTCCTAAATTTAATTTCACATCATCCATAAAAACAGCAGGAAGCAAAGCATAATCCAGTAAACCATTCATCGGACTTTGCAAATTAAATCCATTCCACAAGGTGGCAGTGTGCGCAGCCATAGTACCCCTGAAACTGCCCAAGGCCAAGCCCCCTAAACCATATGATTTAACGAACATGGAGTTTTGCTGAGCTAAAAGGTCGGCTAAGTTTCGGGCTACCGGCACATGCAATTGGTTGCTATCAAGTGCTTCAGTTTTTTGACCGGCAATGGATTGTGTGTAACGATTGGCAGAAAGGGTAAAACTTTTTAAATGAACAATGCTGTCTAAAGTACCGGCTGTGCTAGTCTGTGCAAGTAACCCCAACGGATACACCATTGCACAGAACATAAATACAGTTAAATAAGATTTGACACTTTGCTTCATGTTGTAAATCAAACTAAAGCAACTAATGGTTTCAAAAAAGAGTAAATGCAAGGCACCACTATTCTTTGCTTTTTCTCCGAAAGCTGCGAATCAATAAAATTGTGGCAGGTCTTCTGACTCTTCCTACTTCTGAAGGCCTTCCCGTTTTAATAACAGTGGCAGTTGATTTTCAGAAGCTGTATTCTTCTTTCGAAGAAAAGGAATTACAGCAGCGGGAACTGTTAAGGACTTTCACCTTATTCCCTTTTAATGTGATTTTGTTTTATAAAATCACAACCAAAATTTTGTGATGCAAATGTAGTAGATTTCTTTTTGTTAAGAAATTAGAATTTAAATTGGAGTGATTTGGGTTTAGATAAGGATGTTAACTTTGTTATTTATTTCAAACTAAGAATGCTAGCAGAAATTATAACCATCGGAGATGAAATTTTAATCGGACAAATTGTAGATACCAATTCGGCGTGGATGGCACAAAAGCTTAACCTTGCTGGAATTCGAGTAAAGCAAATTACTTCGATTAGCGACGATAAACAACACATTCTTGAAGCCCTTGCTGAAGCAGAAAAGCGCGCGGATATTATTTTAATTACCGGAGGATTAGGTCCTACAAAAGACGATATCACCAAAAATACCTTGCGCGAATATTTTAACTGTGATTGGCGTTTCGACGAAGGTGTGCTGGAAGATGTAACCCGTATATTCAGTAAATATGGTCGCTCGGTTACAGATGTAAATCGACTTCAAGCGCAAGTTCCCGACTGTTGTACAACCATTCGAAATTCCAATGGCACAGCACCGGCTATGTGGTTCGAAATGAGAAATAAAGTGTTTGTTGCCATGCCGGGAGTTCCTTTTGAGATGAAAGGAATTATGAAAAAGGATGTAATTCCAATGCTTAGTGCTAAGTTTAAAACACCGCATATTCTGCATCAAACAGTACTAACACAAGGAATTGGCGAAAGTAATCTTGCCGAATTGATTAGTAATTGGGAGGACAATCTCCCACCTAATTTTAAACTTGCTTACCTGCCGGCATTTGGTGCTGTTAGACTGCGACTTTCGGCGATCGGAGAAGACAAGGAACACTTAAAAGCCTTATCTGATAAAAAGATAAACGAATTAAAGCCAATCATTGCCGATCATATTTATGGCTACGAAGAAGATACTCTTGAAGAAATTATTGGGAAACTATTGCGCGAAAAAGGCCTGACTTTATCAACTGCCGAAAGTTTTACAGGTGGAGCTGTATCCTCTGCAATCACCACTGTTTCGGGTAGTTCTAGTTATTACATGGGTTCTGTTATTTCTTATTCGAATAAAATTAAGATGGATGAGCTGGGTGTGAAAGAGAGCGATTTAATAAATTTTGGAGCGGTAAGTCAACAAGTTGCTGAGCAGATGGCCATTGGTGTAAACAAAAAATTTTCAACGGATTGTTCCATTGCAACTACCGGAATAGCAGGACCAACGGGAGGTTCTGAAGCTAAACCGGTTGGTACAGCTTGGATTGCAATTGCAACCCCCAAAGGTGTAGTGAGTCAGAAATTTAGTTTTGGTGAACAGCGTCAGGCCATCATCCAGCGGGCTGCACTTACCGCTTTAAATATGTTACGCAAGCAATTAATTAACGGCTGATGCAAAAAAACGCTGTTCCTAACTATTTGTTGGTAATCCTTGCATTTTGCTTTTTCGGATTTGCGGCGTTGTTGCAATCAAATGTATTGTGGTTGCGTAATTCGGATAAGAAAATTGTTGCTGAATTTCAACAAACACTCCAAGAAAAGGAAAAGAAACTTCATGCCTTCGTTGATGATTTATCTGAAAAAGCAGCGCATAAAAATTACCAACAACTACTCAACGAACACATCGATTACTATTACAATTTACTTAGTACCGAGGGTTTCGCATTGCTTATTTACGAAGACGATTCATTGCAATTTTGGTCAGATAATTCAATTCCTGTTGAAAATTATTTAAAGCAAATTTGTTTGGATCAACCGGTAGAGAAACTGAACAATGGTTGGTTTCGAATCATCAAGCAATCAAAGGCCGGAAAAACTACTTTGGGTTTAATGCTTTTGAAAAAGGAATATCCCATTCACAACCGTTTTTTAGTAGATGAATTTCAACCTGATTTTTCGGTTGATCCCGAAACTCAAATCGTTTATGGCTCAGCAAAAGATGCCAATCGTGTACTGAGCGCGGATGGTACTTATTTGTTTACACTGAAGGTACAAAAGGACGCAGAACAACCGCTAAGAACGAGCATACTGCTGTTGTTAAATTTTATAGGAATTTTCTTTTTGTTTTTACTGATTAAGCAACTCGTAAATAGTATTGACCTTAAATGGGGAGGAAATTGGTCTTTTGTATTTTTGATGAGTTGCTTGATTTTTCTGCGTTTTATTTGCGTTTATTACAATTTTCCCACAGTATTTTATTCGCTCGAATTATTTACCCCAGCCATTTATGCAAATTCAATATACATTGCTTCCTTGGGTGATTTGTTTATACATTGCACCCTGCTTTTTATTGCGGCAAGAGCATTTTCGTTATGCATGCGATTGCCACTTAAAGAAAAATTTCAGTACAATTCTTCAAGAGCTTTATTTACTGGCTTCCTATTACTATTACTCCTTGCATTTTCTTGGTATGTTGTGCAGCTCAACATCAGCATTATTCGCGATTCTAAAATTCCGTTAAACATTGAGAACCTATTGAGTTTAAATGGATACAGCTACCTCGCTTTTTGCAGTATCGGATTTTTGTTGATGTCGTTTTTTTTGGTGGCCGATAAAATTTGTTCTGCCATTGCATCTTACTCATTAACTAAAGCAACCGCTTTGTTGTCGGCCGCAGTGCCCCTTGCTGCGCTAATTGTATATGCACATTTTAATGGTGGCAAAGATTTATTAATTACCCTCTGGTTTTTACCGGTGATGTTGGTTATTGTACACTCTCGTTTTATACGCAAGCAAGAATATAATTTTTCACACAGCATTCTCTTTCTGCTCTTATTTTCGGCAGCAATTGATTATGTTTTTTATAAAGAATTGGGAAGAAAGGAACGCGATAACCGAAAATTGTTTGCTGAGAATTTATCGGAGGAAAAGGATCCTGTTGCGGAATTTTTATTTTCTGATATTGAAAAGAAAATCAACAAGGATAAGAATTTGCCCAGGCTGCTTGTTCACAACAACGAAGGGTATGCCTCTTTTTTAAAGTCGCTTACCGAAAATTATTTCAGTGGTTATTGGGAAAAATATGAGGTGAAGTTCATTGTTTACGATTCATTGTGCAATGTGCTAGTGAAATCGAATAATTCAGTGAATGACAAGCTTGATCATTACGAAGAAATTGTAGAAAAATCAGGTTTACCAACCACTAGTAAATCCTTGTTTTATTTTCCGGTGAACCAAGATGAAAATGCAGGATTACTTGCAAAATTGAAGTTTCAGGTTCCTCAAAAAAATT